>JBAPQQ010000153.1:0-2921 GCA_049280695.1 Mycobacterium sp. | reverse complement strand
GAACGGCACCGCGGCGAACCGCGGCCGGAAATACCGGGCGATCTCGGGCGGCCGGCCCGGGCGGATCACCGCCGAGCAGCCGGACTCCAAGCGCCGGATGCCGCGATGCAGGGTCTCGGGTTCCGGGACGTACTGCAGCACCGTGTAGTGCTCCACGGCGCGTTCGTCGAGCGCGAGGTCCATGCCCAGTGTCCCCGCGAGGTCCAGCAGGCATTTCTTCTCGCTCGCCACCGCGGTGCCGGCCACGCCGGTGGCGATGAACATCGGCTTGATGCCGAACGGGTCACGGGCGCAGAACAGCTCCTGCCGCTCGGTGTCCCACAGCGCGAACGCGAACATTCCGCGCAACCTGCCGAGCGCCTCGGCACCCCAGTAGTGGTACGCCGCGACGATCGCCTCGCCGTCGCCGTCGGTCGCAAACACTGCGCCGTGATCTGCGGCCAGCTGCGCCCGCAGTTCCAGGTAGTTGTAGATCTCGCCGTTGAACACCAGCACATACCGGCCGGGCGACTCCGGCGGCCCCCACCGCAGCGGCTGGTGGGAGTGCTCGATGTCGATGATCGAGAGCCGGTTGAAGCCGAAGACCACCTGCTGGTCCGACCAGGTGCCGGGCTCGTCGGGGCCCCGGTGCCGCATCAGGTGCGACGAGTCGGCGACCTCGGAAACCACGTCTGCGGGCGGCGCCGACGGGTCGCGCACGAGCGCCAGCAGTCCACACATCGGGCCAAGTATGCCGCAACCGTGCCGTGGTCTACGCTGCGTAGTAGCAACAGTGCCCAACCACAGGAGGCGCCGACGTGACACCCCGGCTGCGGCTTGTCGGCCTAGCTGTCACCCTGGGCGTGGCGGCTGTCACGCTTACGGGTTGCAACGCCTACGACGCGCTGAAACTGGGCTGGCCGGACGGCATCACGCCGGAGGCTCACGCCAACCTCAAGCTGTGGGTCGGCTCGGTGATAGCCGCTTTCGCCGTCGGCATCGTCGTGTGGGGTCTGACCTTCTGGGCAACGGCGTTTCACCGGCACAAGAAGACCGACACCGACCTGCCGCGCCAGTTCGGCTACAACATGCCGCTGGAGCTGGTGCTGACGGTCACGCCGTTCTTGATCATCGCGGTGCTCTTCTACTTCACCGTCGTCGTGCAGGAACGGATGCTGAAGAAGGAGCCCGATCCCGAGGTCGTCGTGGACGTCACCGCGTTCCAGTGGAACTGGAAGTTCGGCTACCAGAGCGTGAACTTCAAGGACGGCACGTACAACGTCAACCTCGCCGACAACGAGCGCAAGCTGGTCCAGGAGTCCAAGCCCGAGGGCCGCGACAGCCATGGCGAGGAGGTGGTGGGCGCGATCCGCGGCCGCAACCCGGAGGACCGCACCTACCTCAACTACGACAAGGTCGAGACGCTGGGCACCAGCTCCGAGATCCCCGTCCTGGTGCTGCCGGCACACAAGCGTATCGAGTTCCAGCTGGCCTCCGCCGACGTCGTGCACTCGTTCTGGATCATCGACTTCCTGTTCAAACGCGACGTGTTCCCCGACCCGGAGGCCAACCACTCCGAGAACAAGTTCCAGGTCACCGAGATCGAGAAGACGGGCGCATTCATCGGGCGCTGCGCCGAGCTGTGCGGCACCTACCACGCGATGATGAACTTCGAGGTGCGGGTGGTGGAGCCGAACGAGTTCAAGGCCTATCTCGACGCCCGTATCGCGGGGAAGACCAACGCCGAGGCGCTGCAGATGATCGGGCTGCCGCCGACGGCCACCAAGACATTCCCCTTCGACACGCGCCGCGGCGAGCAGTCCCTGGCCGCGCCGAAGTAAGGATCCCGCCATGCATATCGAAGCCCGGCTGTTCGAGCTCCTGACGGCGTTCTTCGCGCTGGCGACCGTCGTCTACGCGTTTCTCACCGCCTATTTCCTGCCCGGCGGGGTCGAGTGGGCCGGGACCACCGCGTTCGTGATGACCACCGGGCTGACGTTGATCATCGGCACGTTCTTCCGGTTCGTCGCCCGGCGCCTGGACACCCGGCCCGAGGACTACGAGGATGCGGAAATCGCTGACGGCGCCGGGGAACTGGGCTTCTACGCGCCGCACAGCTGGTGGCCGATCATGGTCGCGCTGGCCGCATCGGTCACCGCGGTCGGCGTGGCGCTGTGGCTGCCCTGGCTGATCGTCGCGGGCGTGGTGTTCGTGCTCGGCGCTGCGGGCGGTCTGGTGTTCGAATATTACGTCGGACCCGAGAAGCACTAGCGGAGAAGGTCACAATCCGGCAGTCAGTTGCCTTTTTGACGTGACCGGTGGATTCGTTCAATCCTGGCGCGTGGGTAATGTTTGCCGAGGGCAACCTCGCGGAGCCCGCACACCCGTGACAGCGGTAGTCGAGAAGGAAATGCAGCGATGAGCGGGCCGAATTCGGGCGACCAGCCGGAAAACGACGTGCCTACCCAGGATGTCAGCGCAGACACCGGGATGTCGCAGGCATACTCGGCGCCGGAGTCCGAGCAGGTTACCAGCGGGCCGTACATCCCCGCCGATCTCGCCCTTTACGACTACGATGCATACGACGCCGGCTCCGGATACGACGAAGAGCCCGCCCCGCCGCGCTGGCCATGGGTCGTCGGGGTGGCAGCGATCCTGGCGGCCGTCGCGCTGGTGGCCTCGGTGTCGCTCCTGGTGTTTCCCAGCCTCACCAGCAACGAGGCCCGCCCCAGTATGTCGACGCCCGCGCCGCCGCCGGTGCAGGACGAAATCACCAAGACCACACCGCCACCGGCTCCGCCGCCCACGTCCGAGGCTCCACCGCCTCCGCCGCCGACCGAAACCGTGACGGTCACGTCTGAGCCGCCGCCTCCGCCGCCGACCAGCGAAGCTCCACCGCCGCCTCCGAGCCCGAGCGCGCCGGCCCCGGCGACCACCAGCGC
>JBAPQQ010000152.1:0-3417 GCA_049280695.1 Mycobacterium sp. | reverse complement strand
TCCTTCGCCAGGCCGAGGGCACCGACAACGCGCACGAAGCCGAGGCCTTCATGGCCGCGGCGCAACGGCTGGCCACCGCAACCTCCATCGACCTGGCTGTCGCGCGCTCGCACGCGGCTACTCGCACGAATGCCCAGGCCCCGGTGCAACGCACGATCACCATCGGCAACGCCGGCTCCAAGGGTCTGCGCACCTACGTCCAGCTGTTCGCCGTGATCGCCGCGGCCAACGACGTGAAAGTCGACGTGGCATCGAACTCGACGTTCGTGTACGCATACGGGTTCTCCGAGGACATCGACACCAGTCATGCGCTCTACGCCAGCCTGGTCATGCAGATGGTACGCGCGTCGGAGGTGTACCTGGCCTCCGGCGCACACCGCCCGACGCCGACGATCACGGCGCGGCTGAACTTTCAGCTGGCCTTCGGCGCAAGCGTCGGCCAGCGGCTGGCGCAAGCCCGTGAAGAGGCGACGGCCGAGGCGCAGAGCAGGTCAGCCTCGCGTCCAGGGACAGCACTTGCCTTGCGTAACAAAGAAATCGAGCTAACCGACTTCTACAGTAAGGAGTCCAGAGCTCGCGGCTCCTGGCAGGCGCATCGGGCATCGGCGGGCTACTCGTCGGCGGCGAGGCGCGCCGGTGATAAGGCGGGCAGGCGAGCCCGGCTCGGGGCCGGTCCCGAGTTGCCCAATGGGCGCACCCCCATCGGAAGGTGAGTTCGCGCGACACCCAACGAGGAAAGGTCTACGCGGCCGAGCAGTTTGTGCGCACGCTCTTCGACCGCGCCGCAGAGCACGGGTCCCGGGTGGTCGACTTCTTCGGCACCCAGTTGACGCTGCCGCCCGAAGGGCGGTTCGCCTCGGTGGAGTCGGTGCAGGTTTACGTCGACGAAGTGCTGAATCACCAAGGAGTGCAGCTGAATTGGCCCGACGCGGGCCCTGTGGCAGTGCGGGCGCGGCGCGGGGTGATCGCCGCTCACTACGAGCGCCGCGACCACACTGCCGTGATCGCGGTCCCCGAGCGCCGCGAGCGTTGGGCGCTTCGGGAACTGGTCGTCCTGCACGAGGTCGCCCACCACTTGTGTGAGGCAACACCCCCACACGGCCCGAAGTTCGTCGCCACGTTCTGCGAATTGGCTGCGCTGGTGATGGGGCCGGAGGTCGAACACGTCCTGCGGGTGGT
The DNA here is from genome assembly GCA_049280695.1 of Mycobacterium sp. Classification (GTDB taxonomy): domain Bacteria; phylum Actinomycetota; class Actinomycetes; order Mycobacteriales; family Mycobacteriaceae; genus Mycobacterium. Next base: position 2,238 of record JBAPQQ010000152.1, on the reverse strand, counting down.
CTATTCGAAGGAAGGGGCGCGCGGCTAGCGTTGGGTGCGTGAGCAATCCCGACCCGCGAGCATGTGAAGTCGAGCAGCAACTGAACGACGACGAGCGGTTCTCGCTGATCGTCAGCGTCATGGGGGCAAGCGAAATGCTGCCCATTCGGGACCCCAGGATTCCCGAAGGCGTCCCGATGAGCACCGGGTACGTCGCCGGCGTGCCGAGGCTAGGAATCCCTGCCTTGATGATGAGCGACGCGAGTCTTGGCGTGGCCAACCTTGGCTACCGACCAGGTGATACAGCGACGGCGCTGCCGTCGTCACTTGCGATCGGCGCCAGTTTCAACCGAGACTTGGCCCGCGCAGCGGGCGCGGCTATCGGTGCTGAAGCGCGCAGTCGTGGGTTCAACGTGATGCTGGCCGGCGGCGTCAACCTGTGCCGCGACCCCCGTAACGGCCGCAACTTCGAGTACATCTCCGAAGATCCTTTGTTGAGTGGTGACTTGGCCGCCGCCTCGGTGAACGGAATCCAATCTCGTGGCGTGATTTCGACGCTCAAACACTTCTCGCTGAACTGCAACGAGACTAACCGCCACTGGCTGAACGCGATCATCGACCCTGCGGCACACCGCGAGTCAGATCTGCTGGCGTTTGAGATCGCGATCGAGCGGTCACACCCGGGTGCCGTGATGAGCGGCTACCACAAGGTCAACGGTGAACCCGCCGGCGGCAATGCGACTCTGCTCGAGGACGTGCTCAAGGGGGTGTGGGGTTATCCGGGTTGGGTGATGTCGGACTGGGGTGCGACGCCGAGTTGGGAGTTTGCCCTGAAGGGGCTAGACCAGGAGTCAGGGGCGCAGATCGACGGCATGCTCTGGGGCACCGAGGCATTCACCGACCCGTTGAAAGCCGCCTTGGCCGACGGCACGTTCCCGGCCGAACGGCTCTCGGACATGGTGCGGCGGATTCTGCGCTCGATGTTCGCCGTCGGTGTCGACCGGTGGGGCCCAGCACCGGAGGTTGACATGGCCGCGCACCACCGCGTCGCGCTCGAGATCGCTCGCCAGGGCATCGTGGTGTTGAAGAACGACGGAATACTCCCGCTTTCAACAGGTTCCGATGCGCGCGTGGCGGTGATCGGTGGCCACGCAGCCACCGGCGTACCGACAGGATGCGGATCGAGTACCGTGGTGCCACCCGGTGGGTACGCAGAAGTGGTCCGCATCGGCGGCCCCGGCCTGATGGCGTTCGGCCGCAACCTGTATCTGCTGCCGTCGGCGCCCGTCGCCGAACTGGCTAAGCAACTCTCCCGCCCTATCGAGTTCGATCCCGCGATGTTCCCTGCCGAAGCGGCCGTGACGGCAGCGTCGGCCGACGTCGCCATCGTTTTCGCAATCCGGGTGGAGTCGGAGGGCTATGACAACCCTGACCTGTCGCTGCCATGGGGGCAGGATGCGGTGATCGAAGCCGTCGCAGCCGCCAACCCCAACACGATCGTGGTGCTGGAGACCGGCAACCCGGTTGTGATGCCCTGGCTTGACGATGTCAAAGCCGTTGCGCAGGCGTGGTTTCCGGGCCAGGCTGGTGGCCAGGCGATCGCCGAGGTCCTGGCTGGCCGCGTCAACCCGAGCGGGCGCCTGCATCTCACCTTTCCAGTGGGCGTGCACCAGACCCCGCGCCCAGACTTGCCCGGCGTCGGTGTGCCATGGGGCACGCCGACCACCATCACCTACGACGAAGGCGCCGAGGTCGGCTATCGATGGTTCGCTGCAACCGGGCGGGAGCCGCTCTTCGCCTTCGGCCACGGGCTGTCGTACACGACTTTTGAGCACCGAGACTTCGAGCTCGTTGGCGGCGACACCGTGACCGCCACGGTGACGGTGCACAACACCGGAAGTCGCGACGGTGCCGACGTCGTGCAGCTTTACCTGGTCTATGCTCCAGACGGAAAGCGTCGCCGCCTACTGGGATTCGAACGTGTCGACCTGCCGGCAGGGGAGTCGCGGCGGGTGACTTTCGGGGCGGACCCGCGGTTGCTCGCGCGCTATGACGGCGGCCGGTGGCGCATCGCCGGCGGCAACTACACGGTGGCGGTGGGCGAGTCGGCGGCCGAGTTCACAATGCAAGGCGTTGTCGAGCTCACGGGGCGGACGTTCTGTTGTTGACGCTTCGGCTAGCGTGGCTCGTATGAGCGAGCCGACCGACATCGACGCGATGTTCGACGGGTTGCTGATCGGCAATGACCCGGTGCTGGCC
>JBAPQQ010000151.1:0-4915 GCA_049280695.1 Mycobacterium sp. | reverse complement strand
GGATGTAGCGGCCGGGGGCCGGGCCGCCGCCGGGAAACACGTTGTTGTCACAGTCCACGGCGGCGAGCGCGACCGGTCGTTCGCTGTCGACCGGATGGCATCCGAAGGCGTACCCCTTCGGGATCATGCCAAGCAGGTCCGCCACGGGGTCGGCGCTGGCTGTCGGAGCCGAACCGACGGCGGCGAGCGTGATGGCGGCGGCGGCGAACAACGCGCGAATCACGGCCGGGTCCCTTGAAATACGCAACGTGGCTTAGAGCTCACCGTCCAACCTCCTTCAAAGACCTCGGCGCGGTATCTCGTGAGTGCCGGCGTCCACTGTGCCATTTCATCCGAAGAGAAGCTGCCTTCGGGGGAGATCGGCATGACTTGGACGATTACTTCGGGTCTCCGGGACGGACGCATCGCGCCCGGGCAGCTGATGAATTCGCCTGGCGTCAACGGGCACTGGAACCCGTCTTCGGACAATGCGGCGCGCTGCGCTCGCGATGGATTCCCGACCGATTGCCCAGCTCGGCAATACTGTTGATATAACCGAGGAAATGCGCCGATGCCACATGCGAGGGGGTGTCAGCTGTGCGGGTTGAGTGGTCGGTGGTTGTCGGTGGTGTGCGGTAGGAACAGATGCATGAATCTGGCGGGGTGGGCTGAGCGCAATGGTGTTGCGCGGGTGACCGCGTACCGCTGGTTTCGCGCTGGGCTGTTGCCGGTACCAGCGCGGAAGGTGGGACGGCTGATTTTGGTCGATGACCCGTCTCTGCCAGCCGAACCACGCACACGAACTGCGGTGTATGCGCGGGTGTCGTCGGCCGATCAGAGAACAGATCTCGATCGGCAGGGGGCGCGCGTGACGGCGTGGGCAACGGCCCAGCAGATCCCAGTCGACAAGGTCGTGACCGAGGTCGGTTCGGCGTTGAACGGGCATAGGCGCAAATTCCTTGCCTTGTTGCGTGATCCGTCGGTGACGCGGCTCGTGGTGGAGCACCGGGACCGGTTCTGCCGGTTCGGCTCGGAGTACGTTCAGGCCGGGCTGGCCGCCCAGGGCCGAGAGTTGGTGGTCGTCGACACCGCTGAGGTTGATGACGACCTGGTGCGGGATATGACCGAGATCCTGACGTCGATGTGTGCCCGTCTGTGTGGGAAGCGTGCGGCAGAGAACCGCGCCAAGCGTGCCCTGGCGGCTGCTGCTATCGAGGACCGTGAGGCGGCCTGATGGCGCGCTTTGAGATCCCTGACGGCTGGTGTGTGCAGGCGTTCCGGTTCACGCTGGACCCGACCGAGGAGCAAGCCCGGTTGTTGGCGCGGCATTTCGGCGCGCGCCGAAAGACATACAACTGGACCGTCGCCACCCTGAAAGCCGATATCGACGCGTGGCATGCCACTGGTGTCGAAACAGCGAAGCCGTCGCTTCAGATACTGCGCAAGCGGTGGAACACGGTCAAGAACGACGTGTGTGTGAACACCGAGACCGATGTGGTGTGGTGGCCGGAGTGCTCGAAGGAGGCCTACGCCGACGGCATCACTGGCGCGGTGGACGCCTATTGGAACTGGCAGAGTTCTCGTGCCGGCACGCGTGTCGGCAGACGGGTCGGGTTCCCGCGGTTCAAACGCAAAGGCCGTGACGCGGATCGGGTGTGCTTCACCACCGGAGCGATGCGGGTCGAACCGGACCGCCGCCACCTCACGCTGCCGGTGATCGGCACGGTCCGCACGCGCGAGAACACCCGCAGTATCGAACGCCTCATCCGCGCCGGGCGCGCGCGGGTGCTCGTGCAACGCCCCCAGCAGCCCCGTGTCGCGCTACCCGGTTCGCGGGTTGGTGTCGATGTCGGGGTGCGACGCCTGGCGACAGTCGCTGTCGCCACTGCGGATGGCACCGTGATCGAGCACGCTGAGAATCCGCGACCGTTAGACACTGCGCTGCGCGAGCTACGCCAGGTGTGCCGGGCACGGTCGCGCTGCACGCGAGGCTCGCGGCGCTACCGTGAGCGCAGTACCCAGATTTCCCGGCTGCACCGCCGGGTCAACGACGTCCGCACCCATCACCTGCACGTCCTGACAACACGGTTGGCCAAAACCCACGGCCGCATCGTTGTTGAAGGCCTGGACGCTGCGGGGATGCTGCGGCAAAAGGGTTTGCCGGGTGCCCGCGCAAGGCGGCGGGGGCTCTCCGATGCGGCCCTGGGCACAGCCCGGCGCCATCTGTCCTACAAGACAGGCTGGTACGGGTCACAGCTGGTCGTTGCTGACCGATGGTTCCCGTCGTCGAGAAAATGCCATGCCTGCGGGCATGTGCAGGACATCGGATGGGCCGAACACTGGCAATGCCAGGCATGTTCGGCGCCGCATCAACGCGATGACAACGCATCCATCATCAACCTCGCACGCTACGAGGACACTATTAGCGTCGTCGGCCCAGTTGGGGTCGCCGTCAAGCGTGGAGCCGACCGTAAGACCCGGCCAAGCCGGGCTGGTGGCCGTGAAGCGCGGAAGGGAACCGGCCACCCCGCCGGGGAACAACCCCGAGACGGGGTGCGAGTCGCGTGACCACTAAAGATCACTCACTCGCAACGGGTGCCCGATGACGGTCATCTTGGTCGACCCCCGCCGCCCGTCGCTCGTTCCGGTCGAGGCGGTCGCGCTGCTCGTCGGTGCGGTCGCCTACACCGAGGAGATGCCGGTCCGGGTGCCGTGGTCGCTGCCGGCGGCGCGATCCGTGTTCGACGAACCCGATGCACCTGTGTTGCTGTCGTCTGATCCCGGCCATCCCGCCGTGCGGGCCCGCCTGGCCGCCGGCGACCAGCTGATCGCCACCCCTGGGCCGCAGCCGGGCGAGCGTCTGGTCGACGCCGTCGCATTGATGGACAAATTGCGCACCAACGGCCCGTGGGAAAGCGGGCAAACTCACGACTCGTTGCGCCGCTATCTGCTGGAGGAAACCTACGAGTTGTTCGATGCAGTGCACAGCGGCAATGCCGACGAGCTCCGCGAGGAACTCGGCGACGTGCTGCTGCAGGTACTGTTCCACGCCCGCATCGCCGAAGACGCGCCGCAATACCCTTTCACCATCGACGACGTGGCAGACTCGTTGCTGCAGAAGCTCGGCAACCGGGTCCCGGGAGTGCTTGCGGGCGAACCGATTTCACTTGAACGGCAGATCGCCGAGTGGGACGAGCGCAAGGCCCAGGAAAAGCCCCGCGGCTCGTGTCTGGACGGGGTGCCGTCTGGTCAGCCGGCGCTGGCGCTGGCGCAGAAGGTTCTCGGCCGGGTCCGCGACGCGGGGCTACCGGCGGACCTCGTTCCCGCCACGTTGACGACGGTGACCGTCAGCCCGGATGTCGATGTCGAAAACAATTTGCGCACAGAAGTTTTGGAGTTCATGGACGCGGTGAAGACAGCAGAGAAGGCCATCGCTTCGGCGCGGCGGGGCGACCAGGTTGCCAAGGAACTCGACGTTGCGGTGTTGGACTCGGTCACTGAGGACGAATGGCGGGCGGCGTGGCCGGTGCCGTTGGGCACCGAGCCGGCACCCGACCGCATCCCCGAGCCGAGCCCCGCAGAAGTTCCGGAGCCCGGGCCCGTCGAGGTTCCAGAGCCCAGCCCCGTCGAGGTGCCCGAGACGTCATCCGAGCAACAGTTCATCGAAGAAGAATTTCCCGCCAAACCGTTGCCGGTGCTCAGCGAGCCGAACAACGTCGAGCCCCAGTAGGCCGACGCGCAGGGGCTATAGCTTTTGCGTCGAGATCAACGATTTGCAGAAGAAGTTCGAGAAGCGACCTGCATAACGTGGATTTCGGTGCGGCCTGCTGAAACCGGTCAGCTGAACAGCGCCGACCCCCAGTAGGTCGACGGATCGTCCTCGCGCAGCCCGGGCGGGCAGGCGAAGACCGCGGTGCCGGTGTGGGTGATGTATTCGTTGAGCGCGTCGAGCCTGGCGAGCTGGGCCTGCATCGGCACGAAGTGGGTCAGCGGATTGCGCACGAACGCGATGAAGAACAGGCCGGCGTCCAAGTGCCCGAATCCGTCGGACCCGTCGGTGAAGTTGTAACCGCGGCGCAGTATTTCGATGCCACCCAACTCCTGGGCCGAAGCGAGCCGCACGTGCGCGTCGACGTCGATCAGCGGGTCGCCGTCCGCTTTCCTGGTGGCCAGGTCGAGTTCGTCGAACTCGCCGGGGTAGCCGATCGGAGCGCCGCTGCCCTTGTGCCTGCCGATCACCCGCTCCTGCTCCAGAAGCGCTGTGCGGTCCCAGTTCTCGATGCGCATCCTGATCCGGCGGGTGATCAGGTACGTGCCACCCGTCAGCCAGTCCGGCCCGTCGCCGGGGGCAACCCACACGTGCTCGTTGAGCTTGCCGGTGTCTTCGGCTTTCAGGTTGCGTGTTCCGTCCTTGAAGCCGAACAGGTTTCGCGGCGTGGACTGCTCGCGCGTGGTGGACGACGTGCGGCCGAACCCCAGTTGCGAGTAGCGGACCGCGGCGGTTCCGAATGCCACCCGGGCCAGGTTGCGGATCGCATGCACCGCCACCTGGGGGTCGTTGGCGCACGCCTGAACGCAGATGTCTCCGCCACATCGGGCCGAGTCAATCGTCTCGTTCGGGAACTTGGGCAGGTCAACCAGTGCAGCGGGTTTGCGATCGGCGATTCCGAACCGGTCCTTGCCGCCCTTGACGAAGAAGGACGGTGCGAAGCCGATCGTCAACGTCAGCGCCGAGGCCGGCAGGCCGAGTGCCTCACCGGTGTCCGCGGGCGGCGCGTCCGGGTTGAGCCCCACCGCACCGCGGGCAACGGTTTCGTCTCCGGCCGTCATCCGCTCGGCCATCCGCGTCCACTCGCGCAGCATCGCGACGACGTCCTCGCGGGAGTCGGTGGTGATGTCGAAGGCGCAGAAGTGCATTCGGTCTTGCTGCGTAGTG
>JBAPQQ010000150.1:0-2092 GCA_049280695.1 Mycobacterium sp. | reverse complement strand
GCCGCCGAGCTCGAAGCGATCGGCGTCCGGCTGGCGGCGCAAGGCAAGACCCCCATCTTCGTCGGCGTCGACGGCCGGCCTGCCGGGATGCTCGCGGTGGCCGACACGGTCAAGGACGATTCCATCGCGGCGATCGCCGCCTTGCATCGGCTGGGCCTGCAGGTCGTGATGATCACCGGGGACAATGCCCGCACGGCGGCCGCGGTGGCGCGCCAGGTCGGGATCACCCGGGTGCTCGCCGAGGTGCTACCCGAACACAAGGCCGACGAGATCCGCCGGCTCCAGGCGGAAGGTCGCCGGGTCGGCATGGTCGGCGACGGCATCAACGATGCGCCCGCTTTGGCCCAGGCCGATGTCGGACTGGCCATCGGCACCGGCACCGATGTCGCGATCGAAGCCGCCGACATCACCCTGATCTCCGGGTCGCTTGCCGGTGTGGTTACCGCGATCCGCCTGTCCCGCGCGACGATGCGCAACATCCGCCAGAACCTGTTCTTCGCGCTGATCTACAACACCGTCGGTATCCCGCTGGCTGCCGGTGTGCTCTATCCGGTGCTGGGGCTGCGTCTTTCGCCGATGATCGCCGCCGCGGCGATGGCCCTGTCGTCGCTGTCGGTGGTCGGCAATGCCAACCGGTTGAACCGCTACCACGTCGAACCATTACCTGCGGCACCCGAATTCCCCGCGATCGAACCCGTGGTGGACACCGCCGCCGCCCAGCGCCAGACCATCCCGCGGTGAGCGCGACATTGCCAATCGGCGTGCCCAGCACCACGAAACAAATGGTCGGCATGCTGTTCGCCGAGTCCTACTGCCTGGAATCGCGGCCGAAATCCTAGCTCACGCAACCGAATCCCCCCGGATACCGCCCTGGCGCGCAGTGTCACCTCCGAGATGGCATCTGAAGACCACTGCGCCCCGTCGACCCAGGCGGTCAGCACGCCGCGGTCACCCTGTGAGCCACCCCAGGCGGCTCGGCCGCGATGAATGTTCAGCCGGGCACAAATCGAGTAGTCCAATACACCATGCAGCGCAGCCCGACAGGGCGATACCCCGCCCGGTGAAAGTCCACGCCAAGCGACCGACACGAATGCTCTCGACGCACCAACAGGGAAGGCACACGTGGCCGAGAGCCGCAAATGGCAGCAGACTTCACGGAGGCACCGGACAACTTGGTGAAACCACATCGGCGACTAGCGTGTGGTCGCCGCCGAACAAGGACTCACCGCACTCGCCGGCGCGATCCTGACGAGTAAGGGCCTTACACACCGAAATCACCGCCAGCGAAGCCGCCGCCGAGGCGGTGAGAGCGCATCGCGGTCAGCGGTGTTCGCGCAGCAGGGTCATGCGCCGCCGGTATTCGTCTTCGTCGATGTCGCCCCGAGCGAAACGTTCGGCGAGCACGTCCTCCGGGTGGGACGGCCGGTAACCGGTCGGGGCCCCGGTGGTGGGGGGTGGACCGGCCAGATAGCGAACGGCGAGCACGATGGCGGTGATCACGGCCGCCAGCAGCAACACCATCACGACGGTCATCACAATCCAGCCACCCCAACCCCAGCCGTGATTCCACATCCAGCCGTCTACGTCATACATCATCACCACATCCCCTCCGAGACGCTTTCCCTGGCAGCAAGTAACGTCAGCGTGCCCTCGGGCGGCGGCCTTTTCTAGGGTCCATAGTCCCTACCCTCGGGGGGTATGTGTGTGGGATCGTTCGAAAGATGACGGAAACACCTGAATCCAGGGCCGAACCATCCACCGTGACCGGGCAACCCCGCTACGACGACCGATATGAGCGGTCAAGTCGGCTGGGTCGGGTCTTGGCGTGGGTAGGCATCATCGCCGGTGTCCTTTTCATCGTCGCTGTGATCTTCTTCTCCGGGTTCTTAGCCGGCAGGTGGTCCGGTGGCTACTACGGCCGCTACCACGACGGCCATCGCGGTTATTACTGCAGTCAGATGGGTCCGGGTGGACAGACGGGTAGCTGTCCGATGATGAATCCCGGCGGGATGATGGGCCCGGGTCAGCAGCAGCCGCCGACGACAACGGCCCCGAGCCCGCCGCGGCCGTAGGGAATCGGCCGGCATGATGA
>JBAPQQ010000149.1:0-6347 GCA_049280695.1 Mycobacterium sp. | reverse complement strand
GCCGTCGACGATGCGGTGCGCACCGACATCGGCGGTCTGGCGAACGAAGTCGACGCGGAGGTGCTGCGAAGCAGCGCGGCGCGCGAGTTGTTCACGAACCCGGCCAAGTCGCTGGCAGACCGGATGGCCTCGCGGCGGGTGGTGCTCGCCGCCGACTCCGCCGCCGCGCTGGCGTTGGCCCACCACGGCATTTCCGTCTTGTTGCGGGTGGCGGGCATCGTCGCCGCCGCGGCCGGTCTGGCCGATGCCGTGATCGCACTGCGCGGCGCTGCGACCGACTCGGTGGATGCTCTCTTCCACGACCAGCAACTCGACGGAGCGCTGCCGGATCGCCTGCGTGTGCTGGCGTTGACGCTCAACGACGAACGGCCGGTGGTGGCGGCGCGTACTGCCGGACTCGACGACGTCGACCTGGTGGGTGCCCAAGATGTCGCCGACGCCACCGCGGGCATCATCAGCAGCGGCGACGCGCAACTGGCGGTGCTGGCGGTGCGACTGGAGATGGCCGCGGTGTATCTGCGATTGGCCCGAGGTTAGCGTCGTGCATCTGTTACGTGGCGCGGTGCGTACCTACGCGTGGGGTTCGCGCACAGCGATCGCCGACTTCACCGGAAGACCAACGCCCACACCGCATCCCGAGGCCGAACTGTGGTTCGGCGCGCACCCGGGCGATCCCGCGTGGCTGCAGAGCGAGGCGGGCGACCGGTCACTGCTGGACACGCTGACCACCGACCCGGAGGGCCAGCTGGGCACCTCGGTTGTCGAGCGGTTCGGCGGATGCCTGCCGTTTCTCGTCAAGGTGCTTGCCGCCGACGAGCCGTTGTCGCTGCAAGCGCACCCCAGCGCGCAGCAGGCCGCCGAAGGGTTCGAGCGTGAGGAGCGGCTCGGCATCCCGGTCAACTCGCCTACTCGCAACTACCGCGACCGGAGCCACAAACCCGAACTGGTGATCGCGCTCCAGCCGTTCGAGGCCCTGGCCGGCTTCCGCGACGTGCCACGCACCATCGGACTGATGACGGCGCTGGCGGTGCCCGAACTGAATCCGTTCGTCGAACTGCTCACCGGCCAGCCCGACGCCGACGGACTGCGGGCGTTGTTCACCACCTGGATCACTGCGCCCCAGCCCAATCTGGACGTTCTGGTCCCCGCGCTGCTCGACGGTGCGATCGACTACGTGCGTTCGGGCGCAGCCGATTTCGCCGACGAGGCGAAGACGGTGCTCGAGCTGGGCGAGCGGTACCCCGGGGACGCCGGTGTGCTGGCGGCCCTGCTACTCAACAGGATGCGCCTGCGACCGGGCGAGGGGCTCTTCCTGCCGGCCGGCAACTTGCACACCTATCTGCACGGGGTGGCGCTGGAAGTGATGGCGAACTCGGACAACGTGTTGCGCGGCGGCCTGACGCCAAAGCACGTCGACGTGCCCGAACTGTTGCGGATCCTGGACTTCGACCCCGTCGCCGAATCGTTGTTGCGGCCGGAAATGCATTGTGACGGAGCGGAACTGGTCTATGGTGTGCCGGCTGACGAGTTCGCGGTGTCACGCCTACACATCGACGGCGAAGACCTAGGCCACGAAATCGACATGGCGGTGCGCCATGACGGGCCGCAGATAGTGCTGTGCACGTCGGGTGCCGTGCAGCTGCACGCGAAGTCGTCGTCGTTGGCGCTCGAGCGGGGGCAGGCCGCGTGGATGCCGGCAGACGACGGGCCGATCCGTCTTCTGGCCGAACGGCCGGCGGAGTTGTTCCGCGTCACCGTCGGAGCCGGCGGGCCGGCGACAGCGGGCTGAGCGCTGTAAGGAGAAGACGCAACGTGTCCACCGAGGGCAGTACGAAGGCGATCCTGGCGGCGCTGGCGGCGAACGCGGGCATCGCGGTGGCCAAGTTCGTCGGATTTCTGATCACCGGAAGTTCGTCGATGCTGGCCGAGTCCGTGCACTCGGCGGCCGACACCAGCAATCAGGCGCTTCTGCTGCTGGGCCAGCGGCGCGCGCGCAAGGAAGCCGATCGGCTGCATCCGTTCGGTTACGGCCGCAGCCGCTACTTCTACTCGTTCGTCGTCGCATTGGTCTTGTTCAGCCTTGGTTCGCTGTTCGCACTGTACGAGGGCTACCACAAGATCTCTCACCCGGAGCCGTTGACGTCGCCACTGGTGGCGATCGTGATCCTGGTGGTGGCAATCGCGTTGGAGTCCTTCAGTTTACGCACCGCGATCGTCGAGTCGCGGCCACTGAAGGGGTCGAGCAACTGGTGGCGGTTCATCCGCACCTCACGCAACCCCGAGTTGCCGGTGGTTCTGCTCGAAGACGTGGGTGCCCTGACGGGCCTTCTGCTCGCGCTGGTCGGCATCGGCCTGACGATCATCACCGGAGACGCGGTGTGGGACGGCATCGGGACTATCGGCATCGGCGTTCTGCTCGGCGTGATCGCGGTGATCCTGATCGTCGAGATGCACAGCCTGCTGATCGGCGAGGGCGCCACCGGTCAGGAGGAGACGGCGATCCGCGCCGCACTGGGGGAGACGCCGTACGTCGACCGAGTCATCCACCTTCGCACGCAGTACCTCGGCCCGGACGAGATGCTCGTCGGCGCCAAGATCGCGGTGGGGCCCGACATCGACCTCGCCATCGTCGCGGGGGTCATCAACGACGCCGAGTCGCGAATTCGGGCGGCGGTGCCCGCCGCACGCGTGATCTACCTCGAGCCGGACCTCGACCGCGCGCTGACCGGGTAGTCGTCGCGCACACCGTTGACGCGCTGTTCGCGGCGCCCGGCCAGCCAGCACCGCATGTTATGGCGCACTGTGCGTCCGAAGATCCGCGCCGACGGGACCATGTACAGGCTGTCGAGCAACGAGAACCGGCGCAAGAACCATTCCGCCAGAACGGGTTCCGTCTCGGCCGCACCGAGGAACTGTTCGAACAGATTGCCGACCGGGCGATACCATCGCGGCATCTGGCCGGTGGCGTTGTGGAACATCAGGTCGCCGATCGCGTTCATCGTCCACACCGGGTAGGTGGTCTTGGCGGTGGCGCGGTTGAGCCGGCCGGCGACGTCGTCGTCGGGAACGTCCAGCGCCCGCTGCAGATGACCGGCCTGCAGCGACGTCATCGTCATACCCTGCCCGTAGGTGGGGTTGAAGCTGACCACCGCGTCGCCGAACGGCACGATGCCGGCGGGGAAGCGGGCCAGCTTGTCGTATCGGCGCCAGCGGCTGGTCGGGTACTTGTGGAACGCCACCTCGCCGAGCGGCTTGGCCCGGCGGATGGCGGCGGCGTGCTGCGGCAGCACCACGTCGGCGACGTCGCACATCTCGGCGAACGTGCGCGGCGGCTCGACTCTGCCGACGCCGAACGTGGTCATGCCCCAGGTGCCATCCTCGTAATAGAGCATCCCGATGCCGACCGGCTGCGCATTCGACGCACCGGCGACCACCACCTTCTCCTCGATCAGCCCGTCCGGGATCCGCAGCTGTTGCGTCGCGTAGCCGATGCCGACGTCGACGGTGTCTTCGACCGGACGCTCGAATCCCCACTCGGACAACCACACTGGCAGCCGGGTGCCGCGGCCGGTGGCATCGACGACGAGGTCGGCTTCGACGAATTCGCCGCCTTCCAGTTCCACGCCCGTCACTCGCTGTGTCGCCGCGTCGTAACGGGGCGCGTTGACCGAGCGCTGCTGGATCTCGACGTTGGGCAGCCAGGCGGTGCGCCGGCGGATCTGCCACTCCAGGTGCAGCCGACTCGGCACGTAGGTGGTGAACGTCTCCTCCAGCTCCGTGGGTATGCCCAGCACGTGCCCGGCCGCACCGAAGTGGATCGATCCCGGCTGGTCTTCCAGGATCGGAACCCCGGCGGCGACCATGTCGTCGAGCAGCCCGGGAAACAGTGCGCCGAACTCCTGAGCACCGCGCGACATCAGGATGTGCACGTGGCGGCCCTGGGGTACCGCCGACCGGTTCGCGGGCTGCCCCGGCAGGTCGTCGCGGTCGAAGAGCGTCACCCGGTCGTAGTAGTCCGACAGCACGCGGCCCGCGCAGCAGCCTGCAATGCTGGCCCCGATGACGACTGCATGTTTTCCGCGCCGCTTCATGGGGGCACAGTAGAGCAGACCGTGAGAGGGAGACCACATGGACCTGCGCACGAAGTCCGTCGAGCAGTCGATCGAGGACACCGACGAGGAGTCGACCCGGCTGCGCAAGGAACTGAACTGGTGGGACTTGACGGTCTTCGGCGTGTCGGTGGTGGTGGGCGCCGGCATCTTCACGGTCACCGCGTCGACCGCGGGCAACCTCACCGGCCCGGCGATCTCGATCTCGTTTCTCATCGCCGCCGTCACATGCGGGCTGGCCGCGCTGTGCTACGCGGAGTTCGCGTCGACGGTGCCCGTCGCCGGCAGCGCGTACACGTTCTCGTACGCGACGTTCGGTGAGTTCGTCGCATGGGTCATCGGCTGGGATTTGATCCTCGAGTTCGCCGTCGGCGCGGCGGTGGTGGCCAAGGGCTGGTCGTCCTATTTGGGGACCGTGTTCGGATTCGCCGGTGGCACAACGGGATTGGGTCCGCTGACTCTCGACTGGGGTGCGCTGCTGATCATCGCGGCGCTGACCACGCTGCTGGCGCTGGGCACGAAGCTGTCGGCCCACGTCAGCCTTGCGATCACGGCGATCAAGGTGGCGGTGGTCTTGCTGGTGGTCGTCGTCGGCGCCTTCTACATAAAGGTTTCCAACTTCAGCCCCTTCGTACCCCCCGCGCAGCCCAATGAGTCGCCGGCCGACCAGTCGTTGTTCTCGCTGATCACCGGCGCGGGCGGCAGCACCTACGGGTGGTACGGCCTGCTGGCCGGGGCGTCGATCGTGTTCTTCGCGTTCATCGGGTTCGACGTCGTCGCGACCACCGCAGAAGAGACCAAGAAGCCGCAGCGTGACGTGCCGCGCGGCATTCTGACCACCCTCGCGATCGTCACCGTCCTCTACGTCGCGGTGTCGATCGTGCTGTCCGGGATGGTGCATTACACCGAGTTGAAGGACAGCCCCGACGGGCACGCGAACCTGGCGACCGCGTTCGAGGCCAACGGCGTGACGTGGGCGGCGCAGATCATCGCGATCGGGGCGCTGGCCGGCCTGACAACCGTCGTGATGGTGCTGATCCTCGGGCAGACCCGGGTCGTGTTCGCGATGTCGCGTGACGGGCTGCTGCCCCGGTCGTTGGCCACGACCGGCTCGCACGGCACGCCGGTGCGCACCACGATTCTGGTAGGCATCCTGATCGCGCTGGCGGCGTCGGTGTTCCCGATCGGCAAGCTCGAAGAGATGGTGAACGTCGGCACACTGTTCGCGTTCGTGCTGGTGTCGGCCGGCGTGATCATCCTGCGGCGCACCCGGCCGGACCTGCGCCGAGACTTCCGTGCGCCGTGGGTGCCGTGGCTGCCGACCGCGGCGATCGTTGCCTGCCTGTGGCTGATGCTGAACCTGACGCTGCTGACGTGGATTCGCTTCGCGGTATGGATGGTCCTCGGCGTGGTCATCTACTTCGCCTACGGGCGACGCAACTCGGTGCTCGCGCGCCGCGCCAGCGCCGCCGCTGCGCGGAGATAGCGCTCAGCGCCGGCTTTACAAAAGCGCCATCTATGTCTAGACAAGCGACAAATCACCCATTAAAGTCAATACCAATTCGGTCGACAGGAAGGGTGTGCGATGACGTCAGCAGTCGATCTGACGCAATGGCGCGACAGGAAGCGGTATCTGTGGCTCACGGGGCTGGTCCCCCCGACCATGCTGTTCGCGATGCTGCCGCTGGTCTGGGCGATAAACCGGCTGGGCTGGCACACTGCCTCGCAGGTGCTGCTGTGGATCGGCCCTCTGCTGCTGTTCGTCTTGTTGCCGCTGCTGGACCTGAAGTTCGGCGCCGACGGGCAGAACCCGCCCGACGAGGCGATGGAGCGACTGGAGAACGACAAGTACTACCGCTACTGCACATACGCGTTCATCCCGTTCCAGTACGCCAGCATCATCTTCGGCGCCTACCTCTTTACTGCCGGCAACGTGAGCTGGCTCGGCTACGACGGGCCGCTGGGCTGGGTCGGCAAGCTCGGCGTCGCGCTGTCGGTGGGAGTGCTCGGCGGCGTCGGCATCAACACCGCCCACGAGCTCGGGCACAAGAAGGACGAGCTGGAGCGCTGGCTCTCGAAAATCACACTGGCGCAGACGTTCTACGGACATTTCTACGTCGAGCACAACCGGGGTCACCACGTGCGCGTCGCCACCCCCGAAGACCCGGCGAGTTCGCGGATGGGCGAAAGTCTGTGGGCGTTCCTGCCGCGCAGCGTGTGGGGCGGCCTGCGCTCGTC
>JBAPQQ010000148.1:0-1512 GCA_049280695.1 Mycobacterium sp. | reverse complement strand
GTTGCGGGCCGAGGTCTCCGGGCACCTCGAACTGCACGGGCGCGGCGGACCTCAGCCCAGTGGTGGCCGCCTCGTAACTGCTGCCGATCGACGCGATGGCCGTGCGCACCGCCGCGAGCCAGTCGAGGCGAATGTCCTTGTCCACGAACGGTTTCACCTGCTGGTCCAGAAGTTCGCTGGCCACCGCGCGGTCGCCGACTCCGGTGATCACCGTCTGCGCCGCGCCCAGCCATGCGGGCCGCTCTGCTCGCCGCCGGTCATCGATCGCGCCGATGGTTGCGACCTTCTGGTCGACGATCCCCCATAGCGCGTCCCGCAGACCGGCAAGCGCGTCCGCCGCCGTCCGCAGTGACGTCGTGACGGTCTCGGCAGTGTCGCAGTGGCGGCGCACGAAGTCCTGGGCGGACGCCGCGCCGTCGCCCTGCCATGCCGCCGCGAGACTGGTCAACTGCTCACGTTGTCGCCGCAGGGCGTCGTCCGCGGCGGCCGCCAACACTTGCACTGCCGAATGGTCGGCCTCCAGCACGCCCAGGTCCAAGCCGTCCTCGCTGGAGTACCAGTCGCGGATCTGCGCGGAATGCACTGTCAGGTCAGGGTCTTGGTAGTTCAGAAGATGGCATGCCCATACATACGACTGGGTGTTGTCGACCGCGCTGCGCCCTTCGGCCAGCCGTCCCGCGACGTCGAGTTTGGCGGCCAACGCTTATCCGAACCCCGCCGCGGCGCGGTCGTCGGCGCGCTGGTATCGGTCTGCGCTGGAACGCAACTCGGCTGCGATCTCCACCGACGCACGCGACCATGCCGTCAGCCCTTCGGTGATCCGGTCCAGCGCAGAGCGAAGAGCATCGCCGCACGCTGCGTAAGCCCGGCCGGCGGTGGCACCGCCGAATCCGAAGTGCGGCAGATGAGCGTCGAGGATTCCGGCGGTCGTGTCGAACTCGGCGGCGACCGCGCGCACGGCGGCCAGGTCGACCCGCGCGGGTTGTGGTCCCATACCCGCTACGACGCGCCGGGCGGCCCGGACGGTTCCCTGCTAGATCTGCTCGCTGACGCAGTTCGCCACGCGTATCGCGACCTGCTTTGCGGTGTCCTCGTCGGGCGCCTCGACCATGACCCTGACGAGCTGCTCGGTTCCCGAGGGCCGCAACAGAATTCGGCCGGTATCGCCGAGTTCGGCCTCGGCGTCGGCGACTGCCGCCTGCACCGACGGCGCGGCCGCGACCGAGCTCTTGTCGGCGACCTGCACGTTGATCAGCACCTGCGGCAGCGTGTTCATCGCAGACGCCAGCTCACGCAGCGACCGACCGGTTTGCGCCATCCGCGACATCAGCCGAAGCCCGGTGACGATGCCGTCGCCGGTGGTTCCCAACGCGGGCATCACGATGTGCCCGGACTGTTCGCCGCCCAGCGTGTAGCCGCCGGCCCGCAGCTCCTCGAGCACATAGCGGTCGCCGACCGCGGTCGTTCGCACCTCGATCCCCGCCGCCCGCATGGCCAGGTGCAGGCCCATGT
>JBAPQQ010000147.1:0-2702 GCA_049280695.1 Mycobacterium sp. | reverse complement strand
GGCGAAGAACGCGCGGATGATCTTGATGTGCTCGGCGTCGATCAATCCGGCGCGCTGCCCGGCGGCGGTGTGATCGAGTTTGGGCGGCAGCGGCTGGCCGGTCAGCGTGCTGCGCGCGCCCAGATCTGCGGCCTCCTCGATACGCAGCCGCGCTTCGCCGCGGCGGATGCGCAACCGATCGGCCAGCACGAAAGCCGCTGTGCCGCCCAACTCCTCGCGCGGGGCACCGGAGACCGCGTTGATCAGCGCATGATCGCCGACGGGCAGCCGGCGCCGCCAGCGCTGGCGGTGCTCCAACAACTCGACCCGCTCCAGGTCGGACAACCCGTCCACCGCCAGCCCGGCCGCCCGATCCAACGCCGCATCCACCTCGGCATAGGCTGCCTTGGCCCGCTGAAACTGCACCGAACTCATACCCGCAATGTAGCGAGAGCCACCGACAAGCCCGGACCTCAACGCCTGCCGCACAACGCAATTCGGGCCTACCTATCCGCAACCGGAAATCTATCCACAGATCCCGGCGAATCCGGCGAGACCGTTGACAACGGGCGCCAGCAGTGGTTGCGGCCGCGGCACGAGCGCATACTTGACACCGATGACCGCACCCGCCTCCCAGCGCCGCAATCCAGTGATTCTCACCGTCGACGACGACCCTGTCGTCTCGCGCGCAGTGGCCCGCGATCTGCGCCGCCACTACGGCGAGAATTACCGCATCGTGCGCGCCGAATCCGGTCCCGATGCCGTGGAAACACTCAACGAGCTGAAGCTGCGCGGCGACACCGTCGCGGTACTCGTCGCCGACTACCGGATGCCCCAGATGAGCGGCATCGAGTTTCTCGAAGAGGCGATGGACATCTACCCGCTCGCGCGTCGGGTCCTGCTGACCGCGTACGCCGACACTCACGCCGCCATCGAGGCGATCAACGTCGTCGACCTCGACCACTACCTCCTCAAACCGTGGGACCCGCCCGAGGAGAAGCTGTACCCGGTGATCGATGCGCTGCTCGACGCGTGGCAGTCCGCAGGCGACCGGGTGATCCCGCACACCAAGATCATCGGCCACCCGTGGAACACGAGATCGTCGCAGGTGAGAGAATTCCTGGCGCGAAATCAGTTGTACTACACGTGGTTTCGCGCCGATGAGCCCGACGGGCAGAGGCTGCTGGAGGCCGCGGGTGAAGACGGTCTGTCGCTGCCGGTGGTCATCACCGAGCAGGGCACGACGCTCGTCAACCCTCCCGACGCCGAGTTGGCCGCCACGCTGGGCCTCACGACCACGCCGGCCGAGGATTTCTACGACCTCGTCGTAATCGGCGGCGGGCCCGCCGGTTTGGCGGCCGCGGTATACGGCGCATCCGAGGGACTCAGGACCGTGCTGATCGAGCGCACCGCCACCGGCGGCCAGGCCGGCCAGAGTTCTCGCATCGAGAACTATCTCGGCTTCCCCGACGGCCTGTCAGGCGCGCAACTCGCCGACCGCGCAAGGCGGCAGGTTGTGAAATTCGACGCAGAGCTGATCACGGCCCAAGAAGCCACCGCGCTGGAAGTCAGAGGCGCGGCCCGCACGGTCAAGCTCTCGGACGGCAGAGAGATCGGTGCACGCTCTGTCATCCTGGCGACCGGCGTGTCGTATCGGCAGCTGCCGGCAGACGGCTGCGAGCGACTCAACGGGGCGGGAGTCCACTACGGGGCGGCGCTGTCCATCGCGGCCGAGTGCGACGGGCAGGACGTCTACGTCATCGGCGGCGCCAACTCGGCCGGCCAGGCAGCCGTGAACCTGGCCAAGTACGCCAAGTCCGTGACGCTCGTCGTTCGCGGTCCGTCGCTGGAGTCGTCGATGTCGTACTACCTGATCCAGCAGATCGAGGCGATCGACAACATCGAGGTCCGCACGTGCACGGTGGTCAAGCAGGCATGCGGCGACCGCCATCTCGAGAAGCTCGTCCTCGAAGACCAACGAACCGGCCAGACCGAGCAGGTGACGTGCGGGCGAATGTTCGTCTTCATCGGCGCGGAGCCTCGAACCGACTGGCTCGACGGCGTCGTCGCCCGCGACGGCCACGGATTCGTCCTGGCCGGCCCGGACCTGAGGAACGTGTGCGGCTGGACGCTCACCCGGCCGCCGCACCACCTGGAAACAAGTGTGCCGGGTGTGTTTGTTGCAGGTGACGTGCGCGCCCAGTCCGCGAAGCGGGTGGCGGCAGCCGTCGGCGAAGGGTCGATGGCCGTGATGCTGGTGCACCGATATCTGGCGGAGGCCTGACAATGGGCGACCGGTGTCTGCCCGACGAGCTGC
Source organism: Mycobacterium sp. (assembly GCA_049280695.1). Lineage (GTDB taxonomy): Bacteria > Actinomycetota > Actinomycetes > Mycobacteriales > Mycobacteriaceae > Mycobacterium. Next base: position 406 of record JBAPQQ010000147.1, on the reverse strand, counting down.
GGACGTTGTTCTTGTTCGAGGCGCTGACCGACGAACAACTCGCGACGCTCTGCCGCAGCGGCCACATCGCCTCTTTCGAGCCGGGCCCGGTGTGCACCGAGGGTGAGCCGGCAAAGTGCTTCTACGTTCTGCTCGAGGGCGAGCTGGTGATGTCCAAGCGCTCGGCCGGCGTCGACATCGAAACCAACCGCACGTCGCAGCGGGGCGTCTACTGCGGTGCATGGTCGGCGTACGCGCCCGGCGAAGAGCAGGTCTACGAGGCGTCGGTGCGGGTGACCAAGCCGTCACGATTCTTCGTGCTCGACGCAGAGGCGTTCGCGCACTTCATGAAGGCGGAATTCCCGATGGCGGTCCATCTCGTCGAGGGCCATCGTGTCGGCGGGCTGCGGCAGCGCCAGATCATCGG
>JBAPQQ010000146.1:0-1724 GCA_049280695.1 Mycobacterium sp. | reverse complement strand
GGGCAGGGCCGGAACGGGGGCCTGGGGGGGAGGGGCCGGCGGCGGGGCGTCGACCGACTGCGGGCCCGGCGCGTTCGGCAGGTGCTGGTTGCCGATCGTCGGCGCGCTGTTGGTCGGTGACATCGTCTGCTGCGGCGCCCGGGGCTGTGAGCCGGAAGTGTCAATGGTCGTCGGCATCGGCAGCTGGATCGGCGGCAGGTTCAACCGCTCCGCGGGGATGTCGGGCGGCGGGACCGGTGGCTGCCCGTTGATCAACAGGGGGCCCTTGGCGCTGCCGACCAGTGTGGCCCAGCCGCCGTTGCCGAGCGTGGCACCGATGCTGCACGACACCTGATGGCTTCCCGCCGACCAGCTGGGCAGTGAGATCGTGCTGTAGACCAGCGTCAGCGTCGTGGCGCGCAGCTCTACCGGCGCCAGGTACGCGTCCGTCAGCCGGGTGCACGTTTCCTTGATGTATGCGTCCTGGTCGGCTTCCGACGGCGCCGCACCGGGGAATTTCTCGGCCACGTTGACCGAGCCGGTCACCTCCATGGCGTGCGGTCCCGCGCAGTCGATCGGGACATCGGTCGGCTGGTTGGCGGCCGTGTCGATTCCCAGGCAGGTGCCGGCCTTCCACACCTTCGACTGGTCGAGGTCGGCGACACGGCCCTTGAACACCTGCTGCTCTTCGCTGCCGCCACCCGGCAACTGCAGCCCGCACAGCATCTGACGCTCGCCGCCTGCCCAGGCCTTCTCGCCGGACCACAGCATGCCGATGGTGAATTTGCTGTTCGGGTCGTACTTCGTGCCCAGATATCGCTTGGCCGCGGTCTGGCACTGCTCTTGGCTGATCTGCTGGATCCGGCCTGCCGACGGGGCGGCTGCGTTGGGCCCGTACTCGCTGCCGGGGAACATGCGCATGTCCACCGAGGTGGCGACCTCGAAACGGTGCTCGTCCTTGCAGTCGACGATGGTGGCCTGGTCGGGCTCCCTGTTGGGCCAGTTCAGGCAGTCACCGGGACGGGCCTTGTCGAACGTCTGGCTGGCGCGGTTGTTGGTCGGCGCCGACTTGGAGTAGCCGGCCAGTCGGCCGGCGTCGTTGGCGCCCGCGGGCAGGGCGGTGGTCACCCCGGCGATGAGCAACCCGCCCAGCGCGGTCAGCAGCAACGCCCGCCGGGTCGCTGTGGCCTGCAGGCTTCGCCACCAACCGGCCCCCCGGGTCGGTTCGGGCTCGGGTTGCTCAGGTGCCTCGAACATTGCCATCCATTGTGACAGGCGCTTTCAGCGTCGTGACAAGTGAGGCAGTTGTAACGTTATGGGGTTGTGCCTCCCGATGACGACGTCGCCGAACTCGCCGGTCGGCTGTTCGACATGGCCCGATCCGGCGATGCCGCCCGGCTCGCGGCCTACCTTGATGCCGGGGTGCCGGTGAACCTGACGAATTCGGCGGGCGACACGCTGCTGATGCTGGCGGCCTACTACGGCAATCCGGCGACCGTCCGAGCGCTCATCGAGCGCGGGGCTGACGTCGACCGCGTCAGCGACCGCGGACAGACGCCACTCGCCGGAGCGGTGTTCATCGGCGACGGCGAGGTGGTGCGCCTGTTGGTGGACGCGGGCGCCGACCCGACGGCGGGCGCCCCGAGCGCACTGGAGACCGCTGTGACGTTCGAGCGCACCGAGTACCTCGGCATGCTGGGCGGCGAGCCGCAAAAGTAGGGTTGCGGCCGTGATCGACCTCAGGC
>JBAPQQ010000145.1:0-1831 GCA_049280695.1 Mycobacterium sp. | reverse complement strand
ACCCCCACGCCGGTCATCCAGATCACCATCCCGACCGGCGTATACGGCGATCCGGTGGCGGCCGCGGAGTACTGGCAGCGTCAGCACCTGAGCGACGACTGCGTCCTGATGGCAGTGGCCGACGTGGTGGGCCAACTCACCGGCGACCTGCCCTCCGAGCTGGAGATGCTCGAGGTCGCCGCAGGAACCCCGAGCAACTCCCACCGCGGACCCGTGTACCTGCCTGACGAGAACGACAACCGGTGGGGCACCGACTACTCGGATGCGGCGGTGCTGCTCGCCGAGTACGGAATCACCGCGACCATGACGAGCACGGCCATCGAAGACCAGACCGGCGTCGAGACGGGCACCGATGCGCTCGTCGATTACCTGGCCGAAGGCCAGAAGGTGATCGTCGGGCTGAACGGGCCGACGATTTGGGGTGACACCTCCGGCGACCGCAGCAAGCCGGCTCACGCCGTCGTGGTCACGGCAGTGGACACCGTGCACGACGTCGTGCACCTCAACGATCCGTATCCCGCCGACGGCCGCGACCTCGAGGTGCCCCTGGCCACCTTCGTGAAGGCCTGGCACACAGGGCCGTTCATCATGATCGTCACCGGCGAAGCAGCGTGATGCCGAAATTGCCTGCGGGCAAGTCTATTTGGCAGTCGACGAGCTGCAGGCGTTTGCCATCGACCAGCCACTCGACAACGGGCCGCTCAGCCCTTTCGGCCGCGACCACTCGACGTGACGAACGCGCAGAAGAACCGTTTTGCTGTGGCGGACGGCGAACACGGGTTAGCGTGAAAACCGCGACGACGCGTGCCCGGGCTACCAGCGGTTTGAGGAGACGGCGATGAGCAGTCCCAAGGGTTCGCGAGTGGGTACCAAATTCGGGCCCTACTACCTGAAACGGCTTATCGGCGCCGGCGGCTTCGGCGAGGTGTACGAGGCCGAGGACACCGTCAAGGACCGCACCGTCGCGTTGAAGCTGCTGCGCGAGGCGACGTCCAAGGACCCAGTCTTTCGTGAGCGCATGAAGCGCGAGGCGCACGCTGCGGGGCGTCTGCAGGAGCCGCACGTGGTGCCCATCCATGACTACGGCGAGATCGACGGGCTGCTCTTCGTGGACATGCGCCTGATCGACGGCGTCGACCTGCACGCAGTGCTGGAGGAAAACGGTCCGTTGTCGCCGGCCCGCGCGGTCGCGATCATCCGTCAGGTCGCCGCTGCGCTGGACGCCGCGCACGCCGCCGGGGTGATGCACCGCGACGTCAAGCCGGAGAACGTCATCCTCACCCGCGACGACTTCGCCTATCTGGTCGACTTCGGGTTGGCCACCGCTGCCAGCGAAGAGCGGCTGACGCAAATGGGCACGATGGTGGGCACCTTCAGTTACATGGCACCGGAGCGGTTGCGCAACAAGGAACTCACCCACCACGTCGACATCTACTCGCTGGCATGTGTGCTGTACGAGTGCCTGACGGGATCGCGGCCGTACCGGGCCGATAGCATCGGCGCGCTGATAACCGCCCATCTGACCGCGCCGATCCCGCAGCCCAGCCAGGTTCGCACCGGGATCCCGGCCGCGTTCGACCAGGTGATCGCCCGCGGCATGGCAAAGAACCCCGAGGATCGCTATGCGACAGCGGGAGATCTGGCCAACGCCGCGCTGGACGCGCTGACGGCCACCGACCAACAACACGCCGCGAAGATCCTCGAGCGAAGCGACCAGGCAACTCTGCCGAGGGGCCCCGCTGCGCCGCCGTGGACGCAGCCGTACCGGCCGCCACCGTCGACCGGCGGGCCCGGACCTGTGGCGACTGCGGGGCCACCCTCGGGACCGATG
>JBAPQQ010000144.1:0-2297 GCA_049280695.1 Mycobacterium sp. | reverse complement strand
CTGCTGGGCTACTTCACCACCCGGCTGCTGGAGAGGTTGCCGCTGTCGAGCTACCGCCGACCGCTGCTGGGCACCGGCCTGTGCGGCGGCTTGACGACGTTCTCGACCATGCAGGTGGAAACCCTGCGGATGCTCGAACACCGTCACTACGGCCTGGCCGCCGGCTACATCGTCGCGAGCATCGCCGCAGGCCTGGTGGCGGTATACGTGGCGACCGCGCTGGTGCGACGCGTGCGGGTGCGGGCATGACGATCGCGGTGTGGGGCGGAGTCCTGCTGCTCGGCGGCGCGGGCGCGGTGCTGCGCTTCCTCGTCGACCGGACCGTCGCCCGCCGGGTCGCGCGGGCCTTCCCGGTCGGCACGCTGACCGTGAACCTGACCGGCGCGGTGGTGCTGGGTTTCCTGTCCGGCCTGACACTCAGCCACCATGTGGCGCTGCTGGCCGGCACCGCGTTCGTCGGGTCCTACACCACGTTCTCCACCTGGATGCTGGAAACTCAGCGGCTCGGCGAAGAACGGCAGCTTTGGCCGGCCGTCGCCAACGTCGCCGTCAGCGTGGTACTCGGTGTCACCGCCGCGGTGGCAGGGCAGTGGATCGCAGGCCGGCTGTGACAGACGAGTGCCTGAAGCTGACTGCCTACTTCGGTGAGCGGACACGCACCGACGGGCGCTTCCTGGCCGAGGATCTGCTGACCCTTTACGACGACCGTGCCCTCGCCGCGAGCGTGATGCTGCGCGGCATCGCCAGTTTCGGCCCGCGCAAGCAGCTGCGCAGCGACGAGTGGCTGAGCCTGTCGGAGGACCCGCCCGTCGCGGTCGCCGCGGTTGACGAACACGCCAAGATCACCGAGCTCGTCGAGGACGTCGTCTCGATGACGCCGCGAGGGCTGATCACGTTGGAGCGGGCTCGGCTGATCACCGACGAGATCGCGAATTTCACTGTGCCACAAGGTGTCCGCGACGCAGCCAAGCTGACGGTGTACGTCGGCCGCCAGGCCCGTGCCGCCGGGGTGCCGGCGTACCTCGCGGTCTGTGACCTGTTGCACCGGGAAGGGGTCGCCGGCGCATCGGTGTTCCTCGGCGTCGACGGCACGGCAAGGGGACAGCGGCAGCGCGCCCGCTTCTTCAGCCGCAACGTCGACGTGCCGATGATGATCATCTCGGTCGGCAGCGCCGACAGCATCGCACGAGTGGCGCCGCGGCTCGGCGCGATGCTGCGTCGGCCACTTGTCACCGTCGAGCGCATCCGCGTGTGCAAACGCGACGGCGAACTGCTGAGCCGCCCGGATGCCCTGCCGATGGCTGACGACCAGGGCCGGTCCCTGTGGCAGAAGCTGATGGTCTACACGTCGTCGGCGGCCCTGTACCGGGGAGCGCCGATCCACCGGGCACTGATCCGCGAATTGCGCACCTCCGGCGCGGCGAGTGGGGCCACCGTGCTGCGTGGCGTCTGGGGCTTCCACGGCGACCACAAGCCGCACGGCGACAAGCCGATTCAGTTGGCGCGGCGAGTGCCGGTGACGACGATCATCGTCGACCGGCCCGACCGGATCGCCCGCAGTTTCGAGATCGTCGACGAGGCCACCCGCGAGCATGGGCTGGTGACCAGCGAGATGGTCCCGGCGCACGTGCTCGTCGACGGCGACGAGCGTATCGGCGGCACCCGGCTGGCCGACTACCGCTACTGAATGCCGTCGCGGCTGTCGGCGCGCACCGTGAGCAACACCACCGCGTCGTCGATCGCGGCGAGGTTGTGCCGCACGGGCGGGATGATCAGGAAGTCGCCGATCGCGCCTTGCCACGCGTCGCCGCCGGCAGTCACCTTCACCTCGCCCTGGAGCACCTGAAGGGTGGCTTCGCCCGGGCTGTTGTGCTCGGCGAGCTCGTGCTCGGCCAGCAGCGCGATGACCGTCTGCCGGAGGAAATGCTCGTGTCCGCCGTAGATGGTCTGAGCGGACCGGCCACTGTTGGATTGACGTGCCCTGGCCAACTGTTCGTCGACCGCCGCGGTCAATGACAACGAATCCATGTCTCCTCCTCGTCGCGCGGTGTCACGCGGCCGGCGACAGACTGGCCGGCAGGCAGCGGCGCGATCACCTTGATCATTTCCAACCCGACGTAAACGTAGTGTGCGCGCGACCGCGTGCCGACGGTGACCGCCACGTTCTGACTCGGCTGCCCTCGCGCAGACGCCCGAGAACGACACGGCGGCCATGTTCGACGTCCTTGGCCGACGTGGGCAGCGTGAGCGGCCCGGCCCTGGCGAGGTTTGAGCCGCACCGCGGTGCGCAATAGCTC
>JBAPQQ010000143.1:0-1958 GCA_049280695.1 Mycobacterium sp. | reverse complement strand
GTGATGGCCAAGGCCCGAATCGGCCACTTCGTCGAGGCACAGATCCTGCAGAGCATGGGCGTGGACTACGTCGACGAGTCCGAGGTGCTCACCCCCGCCGACTACACCCACCACATCGACAAGTGGAAGTTCACCGTGCCGTTCGTGTGCGGGGCCACCAACCTGGGCGAGGCACTGCGCCGGATCACCGAAGGCGCGGCGATGATCCGCTCGAAGGGCGAGGCGGGCACCGGCGACGTGTCTAACGCGACGACGCACATGCGGGCGATCACCGGCGAGATCCGCCGGCTCGGTTCGCTGTCCGACGAGGAGCTGTTCGTCGCGGCCAAGGAACTGCAGGCGCCCTACGAACTCGTCGTCGAGGTGGCGCGAGCCGGCAAGCTGCCTGTGACGCTGTTCACCGCCGGTGGCATCGCGACCCCGGCCGACGCGGCGATGATGATGCAGCTGGGCGCCGAGGGCGTGTTCGTCGGCTCCGGGATCTTCAAGTCCGGCGCACCCGAACACCGGGCGGCCGCGATCGTCAAGGCGACCACCTTCTACGACGATCCCGACGTGCTGGCCAAGGTGTCGCGCGGTCTCGGCCAGGCGATGGTCGGGATCAACGTGGAGGACATCGCGGTCCCGCACCGGCTGGCCGAGCGCGGCTGGTAAGCCCTTCGCATGGCGATCGAGGAGATCCTTGATCTCGAGCAGCTCGAGATCAACATCTACCGCGGCCGTGTGTTCAGCCCTGAATCCGGCTATTTCCAGCGCACTTTCGGCGGGCACGTGGCCGGTCAGTCGCTGGTGTCGGCGGTGCGCACGGTCGAGCCTCACTTTCAGGTGCACTCACTGCACGGCTATTTCCTGCGGCCCGGAGATGCCAAGGCGCCCACCGTTTTTATCGTGGAACGGCTGCGCGACGGCGGCTCCTTCGTCACCCGTCGGGTGAACGCCATCCAGCACGGCGAGACCATCTTCTCGATGTCCGCATCCTTCCAGACCGACCAGAGCGGGATCGAGCACCAGGACGCGATGCCCTCCGCACCGCCGCCCGACGACCTGCCGGGGTTCCGCTCCGGTGGGGTGTTCGACGACGCCGGATTCGCGCAGTTCGAAGAGTGGGACATTCGAATCGTGCCGCGGGACAAGGTGTTCCGCCTGCCCGGAAAGGCATCTCAGCAGCAGGTGTGGTTCCGCCACCGCGATCCGCTGCCCGACGACCACGTGCTGCACATCTGCGCGCTGGCCTACATGAGTGATCTCACGCTGCTGGGCTCGGCGCAGGTGAACCACGCTGACGTGCGCAAACATCTGATGGTTGCGTCGCTGGATCACGCGATGTGGTTCATGCGGCCGTTCCGCGCCGACGAGTGGCTGCTGTATGACCAGTCGTCGCCGTCGTCGTCGGGCGGGCGCTCGCTCACGCAGGGCAAGATCTTCAACCGGTACGGCGAGATGGTCGCGGCGGTGATGCAGGAGGGGCTGACCCGCTACAAGCGTGACTACCGGCCGTGAACATCGGCGTCCTTGCGCTGCAAGGGGATACCCGCGAGCACTTGGCGGCGTTGCGTGAGGCGGGCGCTGAGGCATGCACGGTGCGCCGCGTTTCCGAACTCGACGACCTGGACGCGCTGGTGATCCCCGGCGGCGAGTCCACCACGATGAGCCATCTGCTGGCCGAGTTCGGGTTGCTCGGGCCGCTGCGGGCCCGGGTGGCCGACGGCATGCCGGTGTACGGGTCGTGCGCCGGAATGATCCTGCTGGCCACCGAGATCGTCGACGCCGGCGCGGAAGGCCGCCGCGCGCTGCCTTTGCGCGGCATCGATATGACCGTGCGCCGCAACGCTTTCGGCCGCCAGGTCGACTCGTTCGAGGAGGACCTTGCTTTCGAGGGGCTGGACGGGCCGGTGCATGCGGTGTTCATTAGGTCGCCGTGGGTGGAGCGCGTTGGGGACGGGGTGCAGGTGCTGGCG
>JBAPQQ010000142.1:0-5042 GCA_049280695.1 Mycobacterium sp. | reverse complement strand
GTCCACAACCGGCGCAAGCCGGCGGGGCGACGTGAGGCCGTCCGCGGCGAATTTGCTCGTGAGGGCCGCGTGACAGTGGTTCCGGGCCGATCTGTGAGGTACATCCTTGTGGCCGCCACCTGAGTCTTTTCTACGCTCGCGCAAATTTTTCTTTTCATTTGCACTAGTACGCGCACAAAACTCTCGCTACGATGCATAGCAAAGCACCCGTGGTCAGAGCAACCTGTCAGCTTCGGAGGAAAACCATGAGTACGACGTTCGCGGCCCGGCTGAACCGGCTGTTCGACACGGTATATCCGCCTGGTCGGGGGCCTCACACGTCCGCGGAGGTGATTGCGGCACTCAAGGCGGAGGGCATCACAATGTCGGCGCCCTATTTGTCGCAGCTGCGCTCCGGCAACCGGACCAACCCGTCCACGGCAACGATGGCGGCGCTTGCCAACTTCTTCCGGATCAAGCCTGCCTACTTCACCGACGACGAGTACTTCGCGAAGCTCGACCAGGAGCTCACCTGGCTCGCCGAGATGCGCGACGAAGGTGTGCGGCGCATTGCGGCGCGCACGGTCGGTCTCTCGTCGGAGGCCAAGAGCGATCTCGCCGCCCACGCCGATGAACTCCGGCGCAAGGAGCAGCTCGGAAGTTAGCCGGGCTCGGCGTCAGCGCGCCGTCCTGCGAACTTCGATTTGTTCGCGGTGGACGGCGACGTGCCTCCGGTGGCGACGAGCTGGCCGTACTGCCGCGCGATCTCCAGGATCCATTCCCGGTCGGAGCAGCTGTCAGGCTGCCGCAGCCAGGCTAGCCCGGGAAAGCGCCCCGCCCCGTCGGCGTCTCGGCCGCTGTCATAGATCCATCGCGCGACGGCCAGGGCCTGCTCTCGCGGGGTCACAGTCGGACTCAACTGGTCAGCCCCATCGGATCGAGTCGCCTCATGGGCCTGGGTGGCCTCCAGGAACAGTCCGTCGGAGATCAGCGACATCTGCTCGGCAACTTGAAACGCCAACGGGCCACTGGGCCGCATTCCCACCCCCACGTCGGGCTGGCGTTCACACAGCTCGCTTAGCAACGGCTGAATCGTCCGCATTTCCCGGCGCGCGCCGAACCAGTCCTCCACGCTGGGCAGCAGCGATCCCGTGGCCACGATCAGCATCGCGCACGCCAACAGCGTGATAGCCGAACCGATTCCCACGAATCGGGTGTTCCCGACGAGGCGAAGCAGAAAGAAGGCGAGAGTCAACACCAGCAGCCCGATCCCGGTGCTGAACACGAACAGCGCGCGGCCGCGCCGGCTGGTGTTGGAGTAGCGCATTCCGGCCCACAGCACGACGGTCAGCACCAGCAGCATGTACAGCAGCGGCAGCAGCCAGGGCAGCGAGGTGCGCTCGTTGAGGTTGCGCCGCAGGTACTCCTGCGGGGCCATCTCCGGCTGGCGGCCGCCGGCGAAGAACAGCCAGACACTGACCACAGCGATGACCGCGGCGATCGTGTAGTTCGAGACGGCCAGCCAGCGGGTGACGTCGGGTTTCGTCGCAGATGCCGCAGAGGTGATCATCACGCAGCTGGCGGCGGCGCACAGCGTCAGCGCCACCTGGGACAGCGCGATCGATACGTTGGGCCAGTGCAGCAGTGTGTCGACCAGCAGGGTGAGCGGCTGCCAGTTCAGGGCAGCCACGAAACCGAGGCTGCCGAGTGCGAGCATCATCGCCGAGCTCACCACAGATTGCTTGTTGACCAGGGCCCAGCCGATCCGAAGTCCAGTGGCCATCCCCAGCAGTCCGGCGATGACCCAGACGATCACCCGAACGCCTCGCCGAGGCGCACCTGCACGATCGATGATCGGTCTGAGCGCAGTCGGCCCAGCCGGTAGCCGAGCAGCGCGGCGAAATCCTCGGCCTCCTGTTCGGCGTCCTCGCCGGACGGCCCCATGCAGCCTGTCCGCTGGTTCAGCATGTATCCGATGAGGTCTTCGCTGACCAACTCGGTTCCCTCACGGGCGGCATCCACCACCGAAATGCCCTCGTGCCCGAGCACGAGGTGGCCGAGCTCGTGGGCGAGGGTCCTGTCCCATGCGGGCAGCCCCTGCTGAATGAGGAAGACGTCGTACTCGCGGTATTGCCGCCACTGGCCGCAGACTCCGGGCGGCAGCTCCTCCATCTCGATGTCGATACGCCGGCTGCGGTTCTCCGCGACCGCCTGCACCAGCCGGACGACGGACACCTCACCCTGGCGGGGCGCCATGTCGAGCACGGTGGAAACCGCGCGAGCAACGCGCCGACTGGCAGGCATCAGGCCCCCTTTCCATCGTTAGTGTCCATGCCGGCGACGCTCGTGTCAGATCAGCGCAGGAAGCGGACCAACCCCTCCGCTCTTATCACGTGGCCGGCCCTGGCCTGTCGATAACCGATGAAACCGCCGCCCAGGGAGAAGAGCAGGATGGCCGCGGCACCGGGCACGGCGATGGCGGTGATCTGTGCCATGCCCGCGTTGCGAAGGTAGTCGCTGTATCCGGCACGGTAGGCGACAGGATCGCTCAGCGACGCGACACCGGAATCCGGCTTGGGAGGTGCGGGCGGAGCCTGTGGCTGCTCGACTCCGAGGGACAGCGGCAGCGGCTGCTGAGACGCCGGCGCCGAGACGTCCATCCCCATCGGAGCCAACTCGACTGGCGGCGCAATGTTTCTGGCGACCATCTTCGACGCCGGCCTGGCCACCGGGAGCGAAGTGTTGGGAATCGGGCTGGGGAACGTGGCGAGTTGCGATGTCGGCAGCACGACGTCCGACAATAACAGCGGGATGACCATGTCCGCGTACTCGATCACCGGCGAGATCACCAGCCCCGCGAGCGGTATCTGCTGTGAAACGGCGGTCAGAAGTGCCACCAGCGGCGTCGGGAGCAGCTGCTCGGTGATCGGCTGGTTGAAGTCGACGTCAGCGGCCAGCAGCTGGCGCAGCGGGTTCTTGACCGTCAGGGGTGGGCCCATGGGAACGTCACGCGGAACGAGCGGCACGAGGCCGATGGTCGGCGGCTTGGCATTCGTGGTCCCTGCCGGCTCCGTATCGGGCTTCGTGTCTGGCGTCGTGACGCTGCCTTGGCTCGGCGTCGTGACGTCGACGACAGCGGGGAGGGTGTCATCGACGACCGCGGGCAGCGTGTCGTCGGGAACCGTGGCAGTGGCAACACCGGCCGACTCGCGCTCGGTGGGCTTAGCCGGACTGGCCGGATTGGTGGGATCCTCGATGGCGAAGGGAACTGTGACGGTCGAGTCCTGGCTTGTGGTCGAGGAGCCGGCGGAAGCTGTGCCGGATCCCAGCGTCGCCGGGAGGTTCATCACGGGCGGCGGTATGAATCCGATCCTGGGCGAATCACCTGCCGTGGTCCCGGAACCCGGAAGCCGCATCCAGTTCGGGATGCGGAAGCCGCGCGGAGCCGCGGTGGGATCGGGCGCCTGTGTGCCGCCGTTGTCGGTGCCGCCGTTATTGGCGCTACCGGTCCCGTCGCCGGGCGTGTCGGCGAACGCAACCGCGCCGGTGCCTCCCATGACCAGTCCGCCTGCGGCGATACAGGCGACTGCGGAGTAGCGAATTAGCGATCGCCCCACGATTTCCTCACTCCAGCACCCGAATGCGAGTGCACGCATGCACCTCGGAGTTCCCTCATTGTCGCACACCCGTAGCACGGGAAATATCCTCTTCGGGGATTTTCAAACGAGCCGGTCGACACCGCAAAGCCGCACCGACAGCGGGCGATAGTGTGAGTCGACCAATCGCGATGCGTTGCGTTGACGAGACGACCGGGAGGCGAGCCGGGATGGCCCTGTTCAGCAAGCGCAAGAGCCGAGCAACGCGCCGCGCCGAGGCACGCGCTCTGAAGCGGCGGGCCAAGTTGGACGCCAGGTACGCCGCCCGTAACGAGAGGCGGCGCATCAAGTCCGCCGAGCGTGCGGCGGAGAAGGCTCTGCGTGCTCAGATCAAGTCTCGGCGCGAGACCGACCGGGCCGCACTGAAGGTGGCCGAGACCAATTTGAAGGCGGCCCGCGAGGGCAAGGTGCTCTCCCCCACCCGAATTCGGCGCTCGCTGACGGTCACCCGCCTGCTGGCGCCGATCGTCGTGCCGGTCGCCTACCGGGTAGCGGTCGGTGCCCGCGGCTGGTTCGACGAGCGCCGGGCCGACCGGCTCGGGGTGCCGCTGACCGAACTCGGCCAATTCTCCGGGTACGGGGCACGGTTGTCGGCGCGCATCGCCGGCTCCGAGCACACGGTGCGGCAGGTCGCCGGGCAGAATCCCAAGGATTCCGAGACCAAGCAGTTCGTGGACGCGATCACCGACCGGCTCAATGACCTGTCTGCCGCAGTCACGGCCGCCGAGAACATGCCGCCGGCCCGGCGCCGTGCCGCACACGCGGCGATCGCCACGGAGTTGGACGGAATCGACGCGGATCTACTGGCCCGGCTCGGCCTGAGCTGATCCGGGAGACGGGGTCGGGCGCGGGGATCCCCGAGACCGACGACGGCCGCACCGTGGGCGCCGCGCGGCAGCCGCTGAGATGCGGGCAGCGGCTCAGACGGTGACCGGAAGCTTTCGGGTGCCTGCTGGCATGATGGGTACCCTTCGAGAAACTGCGAAGGAGGGCCATGGCAGACGAGCAGGATCGGCCGGACGAGCCGCACGCGGCCACGCCACCGAACGCCCAGCCATCCGCATCGGGTCCGATACCGCCCGCCAAGGACGCTCCGGCCAAGCCCGTCAAGAAGGCCGCGAAGAAGGCACCCGCAACGAAGGCGGCGAAGAAGGCACCCGCAAAGAAAGCGGTGAAGGCCGCCAAGGCACCCGCGAAGAAGGCGGCGAAGAAGGCGGCTCCGCCGCCAACCGGCCCGGCACCTGAGCCGCCGGCCAAGCCCGAGCCGGTCGCGGCACCCACACTCGCCGAAACCAACGGCGAGACGCCGTACGGCGCCGCCGACGAGACCGCCGCCCAGGCGCGGCGTGCGGTGGACACCGCAGGCGATACTCTGGCGCTCGGGATCGGCCGGGTGCCCGGCACGGA
>JBAPQQ010000141.1:0-2834 GCA_049280695.1 Mycobacterium sp. | reverse complement strand
GGACGCAGTGATCAAGGCAGCCGACGACTTATCCGCGATTCTCAGCTGACGAACCAGAGGGCAGACGATGACCGATTGGGACAATGAAGTCGATGTAGTGGTGCTGGGCAGCGGCGGGGCCGGGCTCACCGCAGCGCTGACCGCCGCCGTGGAGGGCGCCTCGGTCGAGGTCTACGAGAAGGCCCCGACCATCGGCGGTACGACGGCTGTTTCAGGCGGCATCGTCTGGATTCCCGCCCACAACCGGATGCCGGATCGAGAGCTGAGCGTCGAAGATGCAATGAGCTACCTGCGTGCTCAGTCGCTCGGCTTCATGGACGACGACTTGGTCGAAACATTCGTCCGCACCGGTCCGGTGATGCTCGACTTCCTCGAAGCGCAGACCGACCTGCGGTTCGAGATCGCCGCCGGCTTTCCGGATTACAAGCCCGAACTGCCGGGCGGGCAGCCGTCGGGCGGACGATCGCTCAATGCGGGCCCTTACGACCTGTCGGCGCTGGGCGAGTGGAGCGACCGGATCACGTCATTCCCACCGGATTTCAGCAACGTCGGTATCGACGCCGAGACGCGGGCCCGGATCCATGCGGTGGCGGAGGGCCAGGACGCAGACGTGTGTGTCGCCGGCACGGCCCTCATCGCAGGACTGACGAAGGGATTGCTCGACAGGGGCGTCGTCCCGCACACGAATGCCCGGGCCATAGATCTGATTGCCGACGCGCTCGGCGTCACCGGCGTGCGAATCGAACTGTCCGACAAGACTATTCAGGTGCATGCCCACCGTGGCGTCATCCTGGCCTGCGGCGGCTTTGAATGGGATTCATCGCTGGTGGGAGCGTTCCTGCGCGGCCCGATGCACGGCGCGGTGTCCCCGCCCGTCAACACCGGCGACGGACTGCGCATGGCGATGGCCCATGGCGCCGATCTGGCCAACATGGGCGAAGCGTGGTGGGTTCCGATCGTGCAGATTCCAGGCGACACGATCGACGGCAAGCCGCGCAGCCGAAGTGTCCGGCTCGAGCGGACACGCCCGCGCAGCATCATCCTCAACCGGGCCGGGCGCCGATTCGTCAACGAGGCAGGCGAATACAACTCGATGGCCGGCGCCTTCCACTACCTCGACCCACGGGCGGGTTACGTCAACGACCCGGCGTGGATCGTGTTCGATTCGCTTCATCTCAAACGCTACGGTTTTCTCGGCGTGGAACCCGAGGGCCCGGTGCCCGACTGGTTCTGCCCGTCGGCTGATCTCACCGAGCTCGGCGACAAGACCGGCATCGACCCGGACGGGCTGGCCCACACGATCGACGAGTGGAACCGCAACGTGGCAGATGGCGCGGACCCGGACTTCGGTCGTGGCTCAAGCGCTTACGACGGCTACTGGGGTGACGAACGCGCCTCGACCCCGGCCGGTAAGACGCTCGGGCCGATCGACACCGCGCCCTATTACGCGGTGCCGGTGTCGGTGGGCGCGATGGGTACGAAGGGCGGCCCACGCACGGACCGCGACGGTCGGGTGCTTCACGTCAGGGGGGTGGCGATCTCGGGGCTGTACGCCGTGGGCAACGCGATGGCCGGTGTGACCGGGAAAGCGTACGGCGGTGCAGGCGGAACACTCGGGCCCGCACTGGTTTTCGGCTTACGGGCAGGGCATGCGGCCGCGACCGGGCGATCACTGGAGACTTGACTGGCCCGGCTCGCCGAGCGTGCGCTCACTGCGAAATTTCGACCAGATTTTCGCACTAAGGTCACATTGGGCGTCGGCCGAAGCTGTCACCACGACGACCGTTCTGCACCGAGCCGCCGACCGGTGACGGAGTGCGGCACAATCTGAAGCCACACGTTGTGGATGCCGGCTGCCCACGGCGTCGGGAAGTGGCCGTCCATCGCTCGCAACAACTCAGGAACCCGTTCGGGGTCGACCTCGGCGCCGACGCCTCGCACCAGGACGCTCCATCCGACCTTGCGGTCCTCGTCGATGTGGTCCACCTCGAAGGCGACCGTCGGTTGCTGCATCGCCGCCCGTTTCGCGCCACCCTCGACGCGGAAGACGATGTCGTTTCCGGACAGGGCGTAGTTGACGGGCACCGCGAGCGGTCCGAGATCGTCTTGGTACACGAGTCGCCCGACGCGTGCTGAATCGAGCAGTCGGCGGCATTCGTCCGGCGAGAGGTCTTCGAGCTCACGTTGCGTCACGAGGCGATTATCGCCGGGACGCACCGGCAGCCGACATGGCCGAAGGTCCCATCTCTGGACATATCACTTCGAGATCTCGCCCTGAGGCGCCATCCCACTCCGATGACTTGGCCCGTCCAGAAGTCGGCGTAGTCCCGCCACCGCATGACCTCGTTGAAAGGTCTCACGCGGGTGAACTCGTCGACCGCGGCGAGTTCGACTGGCTGTGCCCAGCCGTCGACCGACAAGCCCGGCGTCTTCGCCTCGTCCACAACGCGTTTGGAGCGGTCGACAGCTTGTCTTCCGCCCGCGAAAGTGCGGTTCAGCTGTACAGCAGGTTTCCGTACTTAGGGCAGTAGGCCCGGACCGCGTCGGCCATGAACAGCGCGGCCTGGCCGGGCGTCAATGGGGAAACTTTCAGCATGCCGGACTGAACGCTCGCCGGCGCCATCCCTGCCGAAAACGACCCGCAGACCAGCCTGGCCGTCGCGATAACTCCGTCGGGGTTGTCGAACGAGAGCGCGTCAGCAGACACGCTGCGCAGGAATGCCTCGTCGGTCGAGTCCGCGGCGGAGCCGCCGGGGATGATCAGACCCAGGGCGGCTACCGCTAGTGCCGTACTGACGAGCTTGGCGACAGCGTGGCCCGCAAACATCATGTAC
>JBAPQQ010000140.1:0-12827 GCA_049280695.1 Mycobacterium sp. | reverse complement strand
CCGTCAGGGCGCCGAGCTCGTCACCCGCGCCGAGGAAGTCATCGAAATCGTCGGCCGGGCAGGTGAATTCGCCGAGGACCTCCAGCGCCCGTCGTCGCCGCTGGACGCCCTGACAGATACCGGGCGCCGCGTGTACGAGGCGCTGCCCGCCCGCGGTGTGCGCTCCGCCGACGAGTTGTCGGTCGAGTCCGGGCTGCCGGTCGCTGCCCTTCAGGGCCAGCTCGCTCTGCTCGAACTCGCCGGTCTCGCAGTCCAGAGCGATGGCCGCTGGCAGTTGCCGAAACGTCCGCGGGCAGAAGGGAGGCAACACGAGTCATAGCGTCTGCGCCAGTGGGTATGCACAGTTGCGTAGCAGTTCACAACGGGAGGAGCGCCCATGGCAGCTCTGGCAGTGATATTGGCAGTGGTGGCTGTCGTCGTGATCGTGACCGGCGTCGTGCTCTACGCCAACGCTTCCGGCATCGAACCGGCCGGGCACACGGAGGGTCAGCGGGTCAGGCGCGGGTTCGCGCAGGTGCCCTACCGCGACATGGTCGGGCTCATGCCCAGGTCGGCCAAGGTCGTCACCGATGCGGACGCTGGTCGGCGCGACCGGCTGATGGCCGCCGGTGCGTTCGTCGGACTCGTCGGCATCGTGGTGCTCTGCCTTGCCGTGCTGGCGGCGATCGGGGCCCTGCTGTAGGGGCCTGGGGTAATGGCTCGCCCCGTATAGTCCACAACAGCCGATCAATCGGACGGGAGGCGACGTGGCGGGGCGGCCGGTGCACAGCTTCGAGGTCGTGCGGACGGAAGGCATGTCACCGCACATGGTGCGAGTTGTCCTCGGTGGCAACGGCTTCGACACGTTCGTGCCGAACGATTTCACCGACGCGTACTGCAAAATGCTTTTCCTGCGCGACGACGTCGACGTCGCGGACCTGCCGGTGCCGCTGGCCTCGGACAGCTTCCAGCTGTTGCCCGTCGACCGTCAGCCGGTGATCCGCACCTTGACCGTGCGATCGGTGGACCCGGCCAGACGCGAGATCACGATCGACTTCGTGGTGCACGGCGAGCACGGCGCGGCGGGACCGTGGGCCTTGAAAGCCCAGCCCGGCCGGCCCGCCTACCTGATGGGTCCGAGCGGGGCCTACGCACCTGACCCCAGCGCCGACTGGCACCTGATGGCCGGAGACGAATCGGCCGTGCCCGCCATCGCCGCTTCGCTCGAGGCTCTTCCGGCCGACGCGGTGGCGCGGGTGTTCATCGAGGTCGCCGGGCCGGACGACGAGATCGAGTTGCGCTCGGCAGCGGACGTGGACACCTACTGGATCTACCGCGGCGGACGTGCCGACCTGATTCCCGAAGACCGAGCGGGCGACCACGCGCCCCTGATCGGCGCGGTGAGGGAAGCTCGGTGGCTGCCTGGGCAGGTGCAGGTGTTCATTCACGGCGAAGCGCAGGCCGTCATGCACAATCTGCGGCCCTACATCCGCAAGGAACGCGGCGTGCACGCCAAATGGGCGTCGATGTCCGGCTACTGGCGTCGCGGCCGGACCGAAGAGACGTTCCGGCAGTGGAAGAAGGAGCTCGCGGCGGCCGAAGCGGCCGAGACCTAGACACGCGGCGCAGTTGCCCGGACCGCCGGGCCTGATCTGCGACCGTGTTCACGTGACCCGGCCCACTACGTTTACCGCGATTCTCGACGAGTTCGCCGAGTATCTCGTGTTGGAGCGTGGACGTTCCGCGCACACCCAGCGGGCATACCTCGGCGACATCCGGTCGCTGCTCGACTTCGTCGCGGCCGGCAAACCGGACCCGGTGCTCGCCGATCTGACGCTGCCGGTACTGCGTTCGTGGCTGGCCGCCCAGGCGTCCGCCGGTGCTGCCCGCACGACCGTTGCCCGCCGCACCTCGGCGGCCAAGACGTTCACGGCATGGGCGACGCGCTTCGGCCTGCTGCCGTCGGATCCGGCGACCCGGCTGCAGATGCCCAAGGCCCACCGCACACTGCCCGCCGTGCTGCGACAGGACCAAGCGCTCGACGCGATGGCTGCGGCCAAAACCGGTGCGGCAGAGAATGATCCGATCGCATTGCGCGATCTGCTGATCGTCGAGATGCTCTACGCGACCGGCATCCGGGTGAGCGAGCTGTGCGGGCTCGACATCGACGACGTCGACCAGCAACGTTGCCTGTTGCGTGTTCTCGGCAAGGGCAACAAGCAGCGGACGGTACCGTTCGGTGCACCCGCACAGGCCGCGCTGAGCAGATGGTTGACGGAAGGTCGGCCGGCGCTGGCCACGGCCGCCTCGGGGCGCGCCCTGCTGTTGGGTGCTCGGGGCCGCCGGATGGATCAGCGCCAGGCGCGCACCGTCGTGCACCAGACGATGGAAGCCGTCGACGGCGCCCCCGACATCGGGCCGCACGGGTTGCGTCACAGCGCCGCAACGCATCTGCTCGAAGGCGGTGCCGATCTTCGCATCGTGCAGGAACTGCTCGGGCACTCCACGCTGGCGACGACGCAGCTGTACACGCATGTCTCGGTGGCTCGGCTGCGGGCCGTTCACGACCAGGCCCATCCACGAGCGTGAGTTGGCGATTTTGGCGCGCAAACCGTCGCTCAGCGACCGTATGCGCGCCGAAATCGCAGGTGAGGGAACGCGGCGGAGTGTCGTGAGCGTCCTTTGTGAGTGCTCGACGAATACCTGCGTTCTCAGGACGGCGTGCTTACGCTTGCTCAGGCACGGCGTGCCGGGCTCACTATCGAAGCCGTTCAGCGACGAGTGCGCTCCGGCCATTGGCGTCGGTGCGCACGCGGGGTCTACTTCGTCGACGACCGGCCGTTCACCGACGCCGCACGCGTCCGGTCGACCGTGTGGGGCTATGGCCGACACGCAGCGGCAAGCGGTTTGGCCGCAGCGTGGTGGCATGGCCTCACTACGTTTGCGCCGGACGCCGTCGAGGTGACGGTGCCAAGGAATAGCCACGGCAGGTGTCACGACGGGTCGCGACTGCGTCGGCGAGATCTCGACGCGCACGACGTCGTCCTGCACCGGCGATTGCGCGTAACAGCGTTGGCGTACACGGTGATCGAAGCGGCGGTTCAACGGCGTGGCGGTCTCAAGCTCATGGATTCGGCCCTGCAGCGTCACGTGGACTTGCGCGAGTTGTGGCGGGCGCACCTGCGGAACAAAGGCCGATACGGGTCGCCGGCGGCCCGGCGGCTTCTCCTGGCGGCGTCCGATGGTGCGCGATCAGAAGCGGAACGGTTGCTCGTGAAACTCCTACGGGAAGCACGCATCACCGGATGGCGGACGAACTTCCCTGTCGGCGGCTACAAGGTCGATGTGGCGTTCCCGACGCAAAAGGTGGCTATCGAGGTCGACGGGTGGGCGCACCACAGCAGCCCGGACGACTTCAACGATGACCGTGTCCGCCAGAACAACATCGCCCTGCTCGGTTGGCAGGTGCTGCGGTTTACGTGGCTGGATCTGGTCGAGTATCCGAGACGGGTCATCGCCGTCATCCGCTCCGCGATTTCGGCGCGTAAACCGTCGTTCGCCAGCGCACGCTAGCGCGCCGAAATCGGCTTCAAACGGATCGGCGTCGCCTCGAGCAGCCCCAGCGGGTTGACGTAGTCAGCCGCCGACGCCGGTCCCCACATCGCGCCCCAGTGAAGGCATGCCGCCGCCGGGCAGTCCGGGTGGCCGGCCAGCAACTCACCTATCACGTCGCCTCGGCTCACCAGCTGACCGGCCCACACCGACGCCTGCACCGGCTCATAGGACGTCCGCAGCCCGCCGGGGTGGGCGATCGACACCACCGGCCGGCCGGCGAGCTCGCCGGCGAACACCACGGTGCCAGGCCCGGCGGCGTACACCTGCTGGCCGGCGGCGCCCGCCAGGTCGACGCCGCGGTGGCCGCGGTTCCAGTTCGGTGTCGGCGCGTCGAACGTCTGGACCACGGCGGGACGGGGCCGAAGCGGCCAGTCGAACCGGTAGCCGTCGGCCCGGGCGGCAGGTGCGACGACGAGGGCCAGGGCCAGGAGGTACCAGCGCATCGGTCCAGTCGAACCGAGCGGGAGGTGGTTGACCAGGGCCGTCGGCTGTAGCTGTGGACAAAGCAGCTGTTGGGGACGTGTAAACTCCTGTCTGCAGCCTGCGCGAGCGGGCTGACTTCGCGCGCCTGCAGCCAACCGAATGCCGTGCGGTCCCGTCACGACGGGTGCGGCATTCCGCAGGTGCCAGGGCCCGTCATCACCCGATGCCGGGCGACAACCGACACATGTGAGGCAAGAGCATGGCCGTAGTGACCATGAAACAGCTGCTCGACAGCGGCACCCACTTCGGGCACCAGACCCGTCGCTGGAATCCCAAGATGAAGCGGTTCATCTTCACCGACCGCAACGGCATCTACATCATCGACCTGCAGCAGACGCTGACATACATCGACAAGGCGTACGAGTTCGTCAAGGAGACCGTCGCGCACGGCGGAACGATCCTCTTCGTCGGCACCAAGAAGCAGGCCCAGGAGTCGATCGCCGCCGAGGCCACCCGCGTCGGCATGCCGTACGTGAACCAGCGCTGGCTGGGTGGCATGCTGACCAACTTCTCGACCGTGCACAAGCGGCTGCAGCGGCTCAAGGAACTCGAGGCGATGGAGCAGACCGGCGGGTTCGAGGGCCGCACCAAGAAGGAAATCCTCGGGCTGACCCGCGAGAAGAACAAGCTGGAGCGCAGCCTTGGCGGTATCCGCGACATGAGCCGTGTGCCGTCGGCCGTCTGGGTCGTCGACACCAACAAGGAGCACATCGCCGTCGGCGAGGCCCGCAAGCTGAACATCCCGGTGATCGCGATCCTCGACACCAACTGCGACCCCGACCTCGTCGACTACCCGATTCCCGGCAACGACGACGCGATCCGCTCGGCTGCGCTGCTCACCAAGGTGATCGCCGCGGCCGTCGCCGAAGGCCTGCAGGCCCGCGCCGGCCAGGGGAACGGGGAGCAGGCCGAGGGTGAGGCCGAGCCGCTGGCCGAGTGGGAGCAGGAGCTGCTGGCCAGCGCCACCGCTGCAGCCGAGGCCACCGTCCCGGAGGACGCTCCGACGAATCCCGGCCCCACGGCCACCGAAACAAGAACCACGGAAGGCTGACATGGCGAACTTCTCCGCTGCCGACGTCAAGCGACTGCGGGAGCTCACCGGCGCCGGCATGCTCGACTGCAAGAACGCGCTGACCGACAGCGACGGCGACTTCGACAAGGCTGTGGAGTTGCTGCGCATCAAGGGCGCCAAGGACATCGGCAAGCGCGCCGAGCGGTCCACCGCCGAAGGTCTGGTCGCTGCCAAGCAAGGCGCGCTGATCGAGCTGAACTGCGAAACCGACTTCGTCGCCAAGAACGACGAGTTCCAGAAGCTCGCCGACGACGTCGTCTCCGCGGCGGTGTCATCCGGTGCCGCCGACGTCGACGCGCTCAAAGCGGCGTCGGTGGGGGACAAGACCGTCGAGCAGGCGATCGCCGACCTGTCGGCCAAGATCGGCGAGAAGCTGGAATTGCGGCGGGTTGCGGCGTTCGACGGGACCGTCGAGACGTACCTGCACAAGCGGTCGGCGGACCTACCGCCGGCGGTCGGCGTGCTCGTGGAGTACTCGGGTTCCGACGCGGATGCCGCGCACGCGGTCGCGTTGCAGATCGCGGCGCTGAAGGCGCGGTATCTGTCGCGTGACGACGTGCCCGAGGACGTGGTGGCCAACGAGCGTCGCATCGCCGAGGAAACCGCGCGCAACGAGGGCAAGCCGGAGCAGGCGCTGCCCAAGATCGTCGACGGCCGCCTGAACGGCTTCTTCAAAGACGTTGTGCTGCTCGACCAGCCCTCGGTCTCCGACAACAAGAAGACGGTCAAGGCGCTGCTGGACGAGGCCGGTATCACGGTGACCCGGTTCGTGCGGTTCGAGGTGGGGCAGGCGTAATCGTGGCTCGCGTCCATGCCTTTCGCGACGACGCGTTAGGCGACGACGACGCCGTCGGGCTCGTCAGGCGGCTGCGGTCCGGCGATGTGTCGGCTGCCGAGTTGGTGGACGCGGCGATTGCCCGTGCCGAGGCGGTGAACCCGGCGGTCAACGGTCTTGCCCACGAGGCGTACGACGATGCCCGGCGGCAGGCGGCCGGCGATCCCTCGCATGCGTTCTTCCATGGCGTTCCCACGTTCGTGAAAGACAACGTCGACGTCGCCGGAATGCCGACCATGCAGGGCACGGATGCCTGGGCACCTTGGCCGGCACGGGCTCACGGCGACTTCGCGCGGGCCTTCCTGGCGACCGGGCTGGTGCCGCTCGGCAAGACGCGGATGAGCGAATTCGGGTTCAGCGCCTCTGCCGAGCACCCGCGGATCGGGCCGGTGCGCAACCCGTGGAATACCGACTACACCGCGGGGGCGTCGTCGTCCGGGTCGGCCGCGTTCGTCGCCGCCGGTGTGGTTCCTCTCGCACACGCCAACGACGGCGGCGGCTCGATCCGAATTCCCGCTGCCTGCAACGGATTAGTCGGCCTCAAGCCCAGCCGCGGCAGATTGCCACTCGACAAGAGATTGCGCCAGATGCCGTTGCGGATCGTCACCAACGGTGTCGTGACCCGCTCGGTGCGCGACACCGCCGCCTTCTACCGGGAGGTGGAGCGCATTTTCCCGGCTCGCCGGCTGCCGCCCATCGGCGACGTTGCCGGTCCGGGTAGGCAGCGGCTGACAATCGCGGTATGCACGCGCTCGATTGCCCGCGACGCCGCCCCGCACGTCGGCGAGCTGACGCTGAAGGCTGCAGCGGTGCTCGAAGAGCTCGGCCACCGGATCGAGCACATCGAGCAGCCGCCCGTGCCGTCGTATTTCGAAGACGACTTCCTGCTGTATTGGTCGTTTCTCGGTCTTGCGTTGGTGCGCACGGGGTCTCGTCACTTCGGGCGGTCCTTCGACCGCCAGAAGCTCGACAACCTCACGCTGGGCCTGGACCGGCACGCCGGGCGGAATCTGCATCGGCTCCCGTTGGCGATCGCGCGCCTGGCCGCGGTGCGACGGTCGACGGCGCGGTTCTTCTCGACCTACGACGCGGTGCTGACGCCGACGTTGGCCGACGAGACACCGCCGATCGGTCACCTCGACCCGACCGCGGACTACCAGCAGATCATCGACCGGCTGATCGACTGGGTTGCGTTCACGCCGCTGCAGAACGCCACGGGTGAGCCGGCGATCTCGCTGCCGCTGGCTCAGACTTTGGCGGGCTTGCCGCAGGGGATGATGCTCGGGGCGCCGCTCGGGCAGGAGCGTCGGCTGTTGGAGTTGGCGTTCGAGCTCGAAGAGGTGCGGCCATGGCGTCGGATTCAGGACTCCGCTGGCTGATCCCTGACTGCTTGTCAAGCGGGAAGTTCTGCGGGGGGCCGTCTTGTGGATGAATTCGAGGTTGTGGATAGCTTAGCCTGAATTGGCCTGTGGCACAGGGACTTGTCGGTGGCTGTCGATACATTGCGGGTATGAGTTCGATCGCGTTCGACGAGGCCATCGGTATCTGCCGGGCTATTGACGCCGCATTGAACAAGCTTGACGCGCTCGACAAGGATGGCCTGTCGAATCCCGAGCGGCTGGAGTTGTTGGAGCGCCGCGAGGTCTGGCGGCGGCGGCTGCCCGCGGGTGAGCATGAGCTGTTGGCCGAGTTGGCGTATGCGCCGGCCGAGGAGATCGGGGGCCGGCTTGTCCATGTGTTGGCCGATCGGTTGCGGATCTATCGCCGCGACGCCAAACGCCGCGTCGAGGAGGCCTTCGAGCTGGGGCGGCGGCGGGCTTTGAGTGGCGAACCACTGGCGCCGAGGTTGGAAGCCACCGCGGCCGGGCAGCGCGCCGGGATGATCGGGGCCGAGCAGGTGGGGAGCATCCGGGAGTTTTTCGCCGCGCTGCCGTGCTTCATCGACGAACCCACGAGGGCCGAGGCCGAGACCAAGCTGGCGTTTGTGGCTGCCCGCTACCGGCCCGATGAGCTCAAGCGTTTCGCCGACTGGTACACCAATGTGCTCAATCCTGACGGCGAGTTCTCCGACGAGCATCGGGCGCGCAAGCGCGGCATCACCATCGGCTGGCAAGGCAGAGATGGCATGTCGGCGATCAAGGGCTGGCTGAACCCCGAGCTGCGTGCGGGCCTGGACGCGGTCCTGGCCAAACTGGCCGCGCCGGGCATGGGCATCCCGAAAGACGAGAACGCCTCCGTGGAAGGAGAACCCGACCCGCAGGCCGTCGAGGGCGATGACCGCTCGGCCGCCCAGCGCAACCACGACGCGCTGAACGTGATGGTGCGTCACACTCTGATGTCGGGGGAGTTGGGGTCGCATCAGGGCCTGCCGGTGAGCATCGTGGCCACCGTGGAGCTGACGGACTTGCAGGCCAAGGCCGGCCGTGCCCGCACCGGGGGCGGCAGCTGGCTGCCGACCACGGATCTGATCCGGATGGCCGCCCACGCCTACAACTTTTTGCTGGTGTTCGATCAGGCCAAACCGCTGCAGCTGTACAAGGGTCGCAGCACCCGGCTGGCCACCCCGGCTCAACGCCTGGTGCTGTATGCCACCGAGGCTGGTTGTACGCGCCCGGGCTGCGACGCCCCGCCCTACTGGTGCCAAACGCATCACGCCACCAAAGACTGGGCGGCCGGCGGCAACACCAACATCGACGACCTCACCCTGGCCTGCGGACCCGACAACCGCCTGGTCACCGACGGCGGCTGGAAAACCCGAAAACGCAAAGACGGCACCACCGAATGGATCCCACCCCCCCAGGCAGACCACGGCCAACCCCGCACCAACACCTACTGGCACCCCGAGAAAATGCTCGACAACGACAACGACAACGACGAAGACGAGGACCCGCACTAGCGCGAGCCCGCTGGCATCCTTGGTGCATGGCAGGCAATGAGATCGACAGGGTCAGGGCACGCAGCGTGCTGGAGGTCGTGAAGCAGCATCCGGTGATGGTGTTGTTCGCGGTCTCACCGGTGATAGCAGCCGCGATCCTTGTCGGCTGGCTCACCCATCCCGTCTGGGGGGTACTGCTGTTTGTCGTGGCGGCAGCGGCGGGAACCTGGGCGGTCGTGCGGCGCCGCTGAGCCGCCGCTAAGCCGTCAGCGAACACCGGCATGCAACGGCTGTAACGGTGTAAGCATGTAATCATGCGACCACACCATGTACACGGGCGGCGGTTCGGCCGCCCCGGCGGCTGGCAACAAGCCGACCAACCCGACGCCGCAGACGCCGCCGACTGGTTCGCCGGTCGGCTGCCCGACGGCTGGTTCACCGAGGACCCAGAAGTCACGGTCGACCGCGAAGAAATCACCGTCGTCGGCCGGCTTGCCGAGCCCGCAGGCGGAGAGGGCAAAGACGTCGACGCCCGCGGTGCCGGCCGCGCGGCGCGCTTCCGCGAGGACACCCGAGCCGAGCGGATGCGAATCGCCGACGAAGCACAGGCCCGCTACAGCCGTAACGTCAGCTGGGGCGTGCGGGTAGGCGCCGAGCGGATTCTGTTCACCAACATGGCCGTGCCGGTGATGACCCGATTGCGTCAACCCGATCGCCAGGTGCTCGACACGCTCGTCGACGCCGGCGTCGCGCGCTCGCGGTCGGACGCACTGGCGTGGTGTGTGCGACTGGTCGGCGAGCATGCCGACGAGTGGCTGGACGAACTCCGCCAGGCGATGTCCACCGTCGACGACTTGCGGGCGAAAGGGCCGAAGCTCTAAGCCCTTTCGACTCCGACATAGGAGGAGCTCAGCGGCGACGTCTGCGACAACGGGTCGACCTCCGCACCAGCGATCAGCAGGTTGCGGTTGGCTCCGTACGACTCCGGAGCACCGCCGCCGCGCGGGTCGAAAACCCGCGATCCCCAGCCGTGGTCGACGATCACCACTCCCTGGCGTGGCTTGTCGCTGATCGTCGCCGCCACCTCGATCGAGCCGGACGCCGAGAGCACCCGCACTCGGTCGCCATCGGCGATGCCAAGCGTCGCAGCATCTTTCGGGTGGATCAAGATGTCGTTGCGCTTGCCCGACCGGTGAAGTCCCGGAAGTTCGTTGAGCCATGAGTTCATCGAATGCCGGTTTCGCTGGTTCGCCAGCTGGAACGGGTAGCCTTCCGGCGCCCGGGGCCGCGGCGCCGCGAGCAGTTGCCGCGTTCTTGCGACGAACTCGGGAGGTGCCGCATGGATCCTCTTGTCGTCCGTCCGCAAAGCATGCCGCAGATGTCCGAACTCCCGCGGACCGAGCACCAGCCCGTGCGGATGTGCCATGATGTCGCGCCATCTCACCTTCCGGCCGTTGACCTTTCGGCTGGTAGCGACCAGCAGCCGGTTGATCCACCTGGGGGTGAACTCGACGCCGGGCCTGCCCGTGATCCGCGCAAGCGCGCGGGTGGCCTGGACGAATCCGTTGACTCCCCTGACGCCGAACAGCGGTTTACGCATCGCAAGAGCCAGGTCGACGAAGATCCGCCATTCCTCGCGCGCTCCGGCCGGCGGCTCGACGGCTCTGCGGCCGTACTGCACGTACGGCTCGTCGTGGAAGTTGCTCGTGAAGGCCATCAGGTCGTCTCGCTCCAGCCAGTGCACGGCGGGCAGCAGCCAGTGCGCGTGGCGATGGCTTTCGCGCTGGACGAAGTCGATCGCCACCAACAGATCCAGTTGCGACAGCGCCTCATCGAGCCTGGCGCCGTCGGGACCCGACACCACCGGATTGCCGGAGTTGATCACCAACGCGCGGACCTGACCCGGCCCCGGCGTGGTGATCTCGTCCGGCAACTCGGCCAGCGCATGCGCGCCGGCCACCATCCCGCGGCCCCGCAGCCGGCTTCTGTGATCCGACGGCTTCGCCAGCCCCGCCAGCCGAAGCGCGTCGACGTAGCCCGGCTCGAATCTGCGCCCGCCGGGACGGTCCATCCGGCCGGTGATCACGTTCAGCACGTGCCCCAGCCATTCGCCGATCGTGCCGGTCAGGTGCATCGACACGCCGGTGCGGGTGATCGCCATCGCGGCGGGTGCAGCGGCGAAGTCTCGGGCGACCTGCCCGATGACGGCGCGGGAGACGCCGCATCGTGCGGCGAGGTCGTCGAGGTCTGCCTCGGCGACCAGCCGCCGCAGCTCCGGCACACCGGTGGCCAGCTCACGGCAGTCCGCGGCGTCCTCGAGGCCTTCCTCGAGAATCACCTTCACCATCGCCAGCAGCAGCGCCCAGTCCTGTCCCGGCCGGATCGCCACATGCACGTCGGCGTGGTCGGCGGTCTCCGTGCGCAGCGGATCGACGACCACGATCTTGGCGCCGAGCCGTTGCCGCTCCAACGCCCGCTTCCAGCCGCCCGGCACGGTCTCCAGCCAGTTCCAGGCGCTGACGGCCGGATTGGTGCCCACCAGCAGGAAGTAGTCGCAGTTGTCGATGTCCGACACCGGCGCCATCAACTCCGAGCCGTACATCGCGCCGGCCACCACGTGCATCGCGTTCTGGTCGACAGAGCCCACGGCGTATCGGTTCTGGGTGCCGACGGCATCCAGCCAGGCGTTCATGAACAGGACGTTCGACGACGAGAAGCCGGCCGGGTTCCCGTAATAGAGGCCGATCGCGTCGGGCCCGTCGGCCTCGATCAGCGCCGTCATGCGCGCCGCGATGTCGCTGATCGCCTCTTCCCAGCTCGTCTCGACATACGCACCGCCGACGCGCCGCATCGGGTTCAGGATTCGGCGCGGGTGTTCCACCACCTGGTTCGCGGTGCGGCCCTTTGCGCAGAAGTCCTGCCAGCTGTGCGGGTTCTGCTTGTCGGCCGAGATCTTGGTCACCCGGTTGCCCTCGACGGTCACCGCGACGCCGCACGCCGCCAGGCAGTATCGGCAGAACGTGTAGACGGTCTTGGGCTCAGCCGTGGTCATCACGTCGAGCCTACGTCGCTCACGCCAGCGTCATCGCCCAGTAAGCACCATGCTTAGCCATCAGTTCTGCGTGACTGCCGCGTTCGACTATTCGGCCGTCCTCCATCACCAGGATCGCGTCGGCGTCGCGGATCGTCGAAAGACGGTGCGCGATAATGAAACTCGTCCGGTTTCGGCGCAGCTCACCCATCGCGTGCTGGATCAGCACCTCGGTGCGAGTATCCACCGAGCTGGTGGCCTCGTCGAGGACCAGCAGTTGTGGCTGGGCAAGGAACGCCCGGGCGATCGTGATCAACTGCTTCTCGCCGGCGCTGACGTTGCCGCCGTCGTCGCTCACCCAGGTGTCGTAGCCCTGCGGCAGCGTGTGCACGAACCGGTCGACATATGCCGCCTTGGCGGCCGCGAGCACCTCGTCGTCGCCGGCCCCGGAGCGGCCATAACGGATGTTGTCGGCGATGGATCCGCCGAACAGCCACGTGTCCTGCAACACCATCCCGATCTGTGATCGCAGTGACTCGCGGCTCACCGTGGTGATCTCTACTCCGTCGACCAGAATCCGGCCCGAATCGACCTCGTAGAACCGCATCAGCAGGTTCACCAGTGTGGTCTTGCCGGCACCTGTCGGGCCGACGATCGCCACGGTGCTGCCCGGCTCCGCCACGAACGACAGGTCTTCGATGACCGGAATGCCTGGCCGGTAACTGAAGTTGACGTGTTGGAACTCGACGCGGCCGTATCGAATGTCGCCGGCATCGCGGCTGCGGTCACGCCCGTTCGGCGACGGCAGTGGTAACCGGCTGTCGGGCTCCTGCTCGTCGGCGTCGAGAAGGTCGAAAACCCGCTCGGCGCTTGCCATTCCGGACTGCAGCGTGTTGTACATGGCCGCGACCTGGGTCAGCGGCTGGTTGAACTGACG
>JBAPQQ010000139.1:0-10871 GCA_049280695.1 Mycobacterium sp. | reverse complement strand
ATGCCGACGGTGACCGGTGAGCCGTCGGCTGAGGCGCTCAACGCCGACGTGCGCACCACCGCCCAGCGCAACCACGACGCGTTCACCGCGATGACGCGCCACGCGCTGCTGTCCGGTGAGCTGGGATCACATCAGGGGCTGCCGGTGACCATCGTCGCCACCGTGGAGTTGAAGGATCTGCAAGCCAAGGCCGGGGTGGCCACCACGGGCGGCGGCAGCCTGTTGCCGGTCAAAGACGTCATCCGGATGGCTGCGCACGCCGACAACTTCCTGCTGCTCTTCGACAACGGCAAGCCGTTGGAGCTCTACAAGGGCCGCAGCACCCGGCTGGCCACCCCCGCTCAGCGGCTGGTGCTCTATGCCACCGAGCGCGGCTGCACGCACCCGGGCTGCGACGTGCCCGCGTATTGGTGTCAGGTGCACCACGCCGACAAGGATTGGGCCGCCGGCGGACAAACCAACATCGACAAGCTCACCTTGTCCTGCGGGCCGCACAACCGCGACGTCACAGACGGCGGCTGGCGCACCCGCAAACGCAAAGACGGCACCACCGAGTGGAAACCTCCGCCGCATCTGGACCGCGGCCAACGCCGCACCAACGACTACCACCACCCGGAGAAGATGCGGGGCAGCGACGACGAGGAGGACGACGACTCCGAGTCCGGGGATGCGGCATAGCGCCGTACCATCAGCCGATGCGCGGCTGCAAGATTCTGATCACTGGACCCACCGGCCAAGTCGCCGCTCCCGTTGCGCGGGCGCTGGCGGTTGACAACGAAGTCTGGGGCATCGCGCGCTTCACGGACGCCGTGGGGCGTGACGGCCTCGAGAAGGCCGGGATCCGCTGCGAGACGGTCAACCTGGCCGACGGGGACTTCACCGGGCTGCCCTGCGACTTCGACTACGTCGTGAACCTGGCGGTGGCCAAGAGCGGAAACTGGGACAAGGACCTCGGCGCCAACGCGGAATCGGTCGGCCTGCTGATGGCCCATTGCCGCGGCGCGAAGGCGTTCCTGCACTGCTCTTCGGCGGCCGTCTACGATCCGCCGGACGACGAACCTCGGACCGAGCGCGCAGCTTTGGGCGACAACCACCGCCACCTGTTTCCCACCTATTCCATCTCCAAAATCGCCGGCGAGGCCGTCGCCCGCTCGACGGCGCGCGTGCTCGGCGTGCCCACCACGATCGCCCGCCTCAACGTCCCGTACGGCGACAACGGCGGGTGGCCGTACTACCACATGGAGATGATGCTGGCCGGCATCCCGATCCCCGTACCACCGGGTGAACCGGCCTGCTACAACCCGATTCACGAGGACGACATCATCGCGACCATCCCGAAGCTGCTAGAGGTGGCGTCGGTTCCGGCCACCACGGTCAACTGGGCCGGCCACCAGATCGTCAGCTTGCAGGAGTGGTGCACCTATCTCGGCTCGCTGGTCGGCCGGGAGCCGGTGTTCGAGGAGAGCACGCAGGCGCTGCGCGGCAATCCCGTCGACGTGACCCGGATGTCAGAACTCGTCGGCGCCACCACGGTCGACTGGCACGACGGCATGCGCCGGATGGCAGCCAAGTTCCACCCGGAGCTGGTTACGGCCTAACCGTGGCTTCAGCCGCCCCGCACGATCGCGGCCAATTCATCGCGTGTCCTCGCGCCGACCCGCTGGCACGCCCGGTACACGTGGCCCTCGACGGTGCGCACCGACATCACCAGCCGGTCGGCGATCTCGCGGTTGGACAGGCCGGCCGCCACCAGTTCGATCACGTCCCGCTGCCGGCCGGTCAAAGGAATCCCGAGGCGGCTGCGCAACGCGGGCGTGCACAGGCCGCCGCACTCGTTGGCGAGTTCCTGCGCGATCGCCGCCGCGTACATGCCTCTGCTGCTGTGCTGCGCGGCGATGAACACCGCCGCCGCCTGCGCCGCCGCATCTGCCGCAACCGCACGGTCGCCGATCGAACGGTATTCTGCCGACACCGCGAGCAATCCCTCCCCGTCCCCGGCCTGCAATGACGAGGCATGCCGCGCAACGAGATTCGCCAACGGCAGCGTCAGCAAGCCAGCAAGTTCGTGTGCGCGTGCCGCCCCGGACCCGTCACCCCACTGCGTCGCCGCCTGAATGCAGGCCAGCTCGTGCGTCGGCTGATCGCGGTCCCTCGCCTCCGCCGCGCCCGAGTTGACCACCGAAATCGCTTCGGGCAGTGAGCCGCCGGCCGCCAGCGCCCACCCCTTGGCCACCGCCAGCGCGGTGTGCGTGTGCAGGTACTCGTCGGGCACCCGCGCCTCGGCCAGCGCGGCAGCGGCCTCCTCCGGCTGACCCAGCTTGGCGTGCGCCTCCGACAGCGCAAAACAGCTCGCTGCACGTAAACCCGTTGTCACGCTGTGGCTTTCGGCGCCGGCAAGCGCTTCATGCAGCAGCCGCACCGCGCCCGCCACGTCACCCCGCATCAAGGCGGCGTTGCCGCACAGCAGCGCAAGGTTGGCATATGCGAGCCCGGGGAGGTCGGATGCTTCGCCGGCCAGCTTCTCGGCCGTCGCGACGAAATCGTTGATGCGGCCAGTCAGTCGGCACGCGCGCGCGTACACGCCCGCGAACCAGAACCGCAGCGGCGATGCCTGAAACGACGTGGTCGCACGTCGCAACGCCTCGTCGGCCACCACCGGCAGGCCCTCGGCATGACCCAACGCACCCATCGCCATGGTCAGGGCCAGCGAGGCGACCATCGCATGAAAGTCGTCCAACGCCCCGGAACCCATTGCCGCCCTGGCCTTCTGCTCTGCAATCCGGCAGCGGGCCGAGACCACGTCGACGCAGGCCTCGATCGCTGTCCGCTCCGGCGATGGCGGCAACGAGGACAGAAGTGCCGCGGCATCCGCGGGCCGGGCCAGCATCCACGTCAGGTTGGCCGCCCGCACGGTCGCCCAGTGGTCGTCAGCCATGCCCGAGAAGACGGCCTCGGCCTGATCGCCGCGGCCTGCCAGCGCGAGGTTCATCGCAAGGAGGCCGGTGGCCTCGGGTGCGCCGGCCTCGGCCGCGGCGCGGGCGAACCGGTCGGCCAGGTCGAGGTCGAGCAACGTCATTGCAGAACGGGCGGATTCCAGGAACAGCTGCGGATCGGGCGGCAGGTCGGATTCCAGGGTCAGCAGCGCCCGGCGCACGGCAGCGTAGCTGTCGGCGTCGCGCTCTGCAGCCAGCCGCCGGGCCAGTTGGCCGCGGATTCTCGACAGGTACATCTCGCCCGCGGTTGCACGACGCACCTCACCGAACAGTGGATGCGCCAGCCGGGCCATCAGCGTGCCGCCGCTGCGTTCGACTGTGACCAACCGCTGTTGCTCAGCCCTCTCGAGATCGCTACGCGAGGTCAGAGAGCACACCACGTCCACCGGCAGCGGTTCGGCCTGCGACAGGATGTCGACCACCGACGCCACGCCCGCATCGAGCCGTCCCATCTCCCGCGCCACCATGTCGCTGACGCTGGGCGTTGCCACGACGCCGTCGTCAGCCATCCACACCCCGGCCACCTGCCGGAACCGCCCTGCTGCCATGTGGTCGTTGACCAGTTGCCGAAGAAACAGGGCATTGCCGCCGGTCAGCTTCCAGAACCGCTGCGCACTGCGGGTGTCGACGGGCCCGCCGAGCTCTGACTCCATGACGCTGCGGGTGGCCTGCGCGCAAAGCGGGGCGAGGTCGAGGCGGGCCAGTAGCCCGTCCTTCCACAGCGCTGTCACCGCGTCGGGCTCGTCGGCCCCGGTGCGCAACGTGACGACGAGCCGGATGCCGTCCGTCTGGGCCAGCTGGTGCACGACGTGCGCCGACAGGCCGTCGAGCAGGTGCGCGTCGTCCACCCCTATCAACGCCCGACCGCGTTGCCGTTGTGCGACAAAGGATTTGATGATGCGACGTACGCTGGGAAGGGGCTCGGCCATCGGATCGGAAAGCAGGCTTGCAAAGGCGCCCAACGGTAATGACCGCGCCGACTCGGTGCCGACGATCCAGTCGGTGTGCTCGCCGCAAGCCTGCGCCTGCGAGATCACTTCCCGGGTGAGCCGCGTCTTTCCGACTCCCGCGGGCCCCACCACGACGACGCCGGTGTACTTGCCGCCCGGGGCGAGCGCACGACGGATGAAACCGAGTTCGTGGTCTCGGCCGGTCAGCGGATCGTCCACGCGGGCAGTCATTTCGCGGTTAAGGTGTGCGCCGCCTCCATCAGCATCCATCCCGACAACTGCACGGACAGGTCGCGCTCGGCCACCGCCGACGAATAGACGGCGCCGCCGGCGAACTGTGCGGTGCCGCCCTGCGCCGAGGGCACCTCTGCGGTGCGGTCCCAGTGCGGGCCGAACAGCGGCAGTCCGTCGACACCCTGGCGGAAGTCCCAGGCCGACTGCGCCGACGTCATCACCAGCTGCCGCGCCGTGTCACGCGCAGCTACGTCCTCGGCAGAGCCGCCGGGCAAAGCGGAAGCCACCAGCGCCAGGTACCGGATCGTCACGCCACCGAACAACCCGCCGTCGCCGCCGCCTTCGCTCTTCAGCACGCCGTCGTTGCTCATGTGCTGCGCCACCGCCGCCACCAGCCGATGCACGCGGGGACGATGACGGTCGTCGCGGGTGCGCACGGCGAGTTCGGTCTCCAGGCCGAGCACCACACCCTGGCAGTAGGTGAACTGCGCACGGTCCAGCGAGCCCTCCTTGATGCCGTCGAACACCAGATGGGATTGCGGATCGATCAGCGTCTCGTCGATCCAGTCGGCAATCAGCTGCGCTTGTCGCAGTTTGCCGTTGCGCGCCAGGAAGATTCCGGCCGGGCCGTTGGCCGGGGCGTTGAAGAAGCGGTCCTGCTTGCGCCACGGAATACCACCGCCGTGCTCCGGCATCCATGCGCGGGTAAACTGCTTGGTGAAGGTGCGCAGGGCGCGCGGCCGCTCGACGCCGGCGAGCCGGCCGAAGCGCTCCAGCGCCAGCGCCAGCCACGCCATGTCGTCGTAGTAGCTGTTGGTCCACCGGCCGATGTTGCGCAGGTGGTGCCCGCGGATCTGGGCGGCGATGCGTTTGCGGCGCTTCGGCTGCGGGTCGCGCATCTGCGCGTCGAGGAGGCAGTCCAGCAGGTGCGCCTGCCACCAGTAGTTCCAGCTCGCGAACAGGCGGTCGCGCCGCTCCGATGGCCACGCCACCACACCCAGTTGCGTGCCCGGTATGCCCCACACCCGCGCGAAGTGGCGCCTGGTGACGGCGGCTTCAGCGGTCGCGGCGCGGTTGGCCCAC
Source organism: Mycobacterium sp. (assembly GCA_049280695.1). Classification (GTDB taxonomy): domain Bacteria; phylum Actinomycetota; class Actinomycetes; order Mycobacteriales; family Mycobacteriaceae; genus Mycobacterium. The sequence goes on along the minus strand of JBAPQQ010000139.1, from coordinate 5,611 downwards.
TGCTGCTCCATGTGGAGAATCCTGCCTCACCAGGCACTGTTTAGATCGGCATGTTGCCGAATCCAGGCGTGCATGGCGATGCCGGCGGCGACGGACGCGTTGATGCTGCGGGTCGACCCGAACTGGGCGATCGAGAAGACGAGTTGCGCCCCGGCGCGGGTGTCGTCGGTGATGCCGGGGCCCTCCTGTCCGAACACCAGCAGGCAGTCGCGGGGCAGCGCCGCCTCCTCCAGGCGCGCCGCGCCTGGCACGTTGTCGACGGCGACCGCGGTCAGCCCGGCGTCCGAAGCGAACGCCAGCAGCCCGGCCGTCGTCTCGTGGTGCCGCAGCCTCTGGTAGCGGTCGGTGACCATCGCTCCGCGGCGGTTCCACCGCCACCGCCCGACGATGTGCACGGTGTTGACGGCGAATGCGTTCGCGGTGCGCACCACACCGCCGATGTTCGCGTCGTGACCGAAGTTCTCGATCGCGATGTGCAGCGGATGGCGGCGTCTGTCGATGTCGGCGACGATGGCCTCGCGCGTCCAGTACCGGTAGGCGTCGACGACGTTGCGGGTGTCGCCGTCGCGCAGCAGCTGCGGGTCGTAGCGCGGGTCGTCGGGCAACGGGCCTTCCCACGGCCCGACGCCGTGCGTCTGCAATCCCCATTCGGTGGGGCCCGCTTCCGTCACGAGATCCCTCCCATCCGCCGCACCGCGGGCTCCGAATGACTGTCTGTAAACAACCGCGGCGACAACGGTCGCACGACACGGGAGGTTCGACAACGATGCGCAGTACTTCACGACGATGGGCCCTGGTAGGCGGGACCGCAGCGATCGCTGCTGCCGCTGCCTTACCGCTCAGTGCAACAGCGAGCGCTGACCCGATGACTGGCCTGGTCGGCCCGGCATGCGCCAGCTATGCGCAGCAGGTTCCCACCGGGCCCGGCTCGGTGGCGGGAATGGCTCAGGACCCGGTAGCAGTCGCGGCCTCCAACAATCCGCTGCTCACCACCCTGGCGGCGGCCATATCCGGCAAGTTGAATCCGGACGTCAACCTCGTCGACACGCTCAACAGCGGCCAGTTCACGGTGTTCGCCCCCACCGACGACGCCTTCGCCAAGTTGCCGCCCGCGACCATCGACGCGCTGAAGACCGACGCGGCCGGGCTGACGAACATCCTGACCTACCACGTGGTGTCCGGCCAGGCCAGCCCGAGCGACGTCGTCGGCACCCACAAGACAGTGCAGGGCCAGACCGTGACTGTCACCGGCATGGGCGACAACCTGAAGGTCAACGACGCATCCGTGGTCTGCGGCGGTGTCCAGACGGCCAATGCCACGGTCTATCTGATCGACACGGTGCTGATGCCGCCGGCGCAGTGAGGACGCAGTCCGCAGTGACGACGTAGTCGTAGCGGAAAACCCGTCGCCCGTGCCACAGTGGCGATATGTACGCCACGCTCGTGATGCTCGCGGTCGTAGCGCATTTCGCGTTCCTGATCTACGTGCCGAGCGGCGGGTTCCTCGCGCTGCGGTTTCGCCGCACGATATGGCTGCATGTGCTTGCGGTGTTCTGGGGAGTCGTCGTGGTGGTCTTGCCGCTGCCATGCCCGCTGACGTGGCTGGAGGCCTGGGCACGAGCACACGCGGGAATGGCCTCGTTGCCCAGTTCGGGCTTCATCGACCACTACGTCGCGGGAGTGGTATATCCCGCCGATGCCACCGCAGTGGCTCAGGCTCTGGCTTTTTCGGCGGTGCTGGTGTCCTGGATCGCGTACGCCGTCACAGCGGCCGGGGCTCGGCGGGATGCTTCGCGAGCAGATGCTGCTCGATCAGCGCCGCCCCGCGGGCTGTTCCACCGGTAGCGGCGAAGCCCGCCGCCACCCGTGCGGCGCCGGCGCGCAAGCTCGTCGCCTCGATCACCTTTGCGCGCAGCCGTTCCCGGGTCAGCCTCTTCGCGGGCAGCCGGGTACCGCACCGTGCCACCTCGACGCGGCGGGCCACCTCGGCCTGGTCGCGCGCGAAAGGCACGACGCACACAGGTACCCCGTGGTCAAGAGCCCTGACCGTCGTGCCCATCCCGCCGTGCGTCACGGCGCAGACCGCGCGGTCGAGCACGGCATCATGCGGAACAAACTGGCACACGGTCGCATTCGCGGGCCTCGGTACGTGCTCGGGCACCCCGGCCGGGAACGTCGCCACCACATGAACCGGCTCGTCGGCCAGCGCCTCGAGAGCCGTGACACCGAGCACCACGTCGGCCTGCGGAACTGACGAGGTGCTCACCAGCACGATCGGCCGTTCGACATCGTTCAGCCATGACGGCGTCTCACCCGCCTGCAGTGGCGTGCACGCACCGATCAGGTGCACGCGGTCTCCCCAGTCCGGATGCGGGTACTCGAACGGCTCCCCGCCGACACCCAGCAGCAACGGTGCCCGACGCATCAGCTCGTCGACGGAGCGCACCCGCGGCACGCCTAGCGCCTGCCGAATCATGTTGAGGCGTGGCAGAACTCGTCGGTCGAAGAGCCGGGTCACGACCGGCCGGACTTGCGAGTCGCGCACCCGCCCGACGATCCCGGGCAGCGGACGCAGACCCGGCCCGAACGGGGGCACACCGCGGGAGCGCAGGTACGGCGTGAACGGTGAGAAGATCGCCCACAGAATCTCCGACGCGTCGGCCAGCGAGATCGCGCCCCAGCAGTTCGCGTCGACGATCACGATGTCCGGCTGCACCTCGTCCACCGCCCGACGCAGGTCGTCGACTTCGAGCACCGCGCGCCGGCACAGGACGTCGATCGTCATCGCCAGCACCTCGAGCGCGTTGCGGGCGGCCCAGTCTCTGCTCGAAATCGCCTCGATGCCGGGATCGACAGGTTCGGCGCAGAAGCCGAGCTCACGGGCTGCGCTCACCCCGGATGCCAATGTCCGCAGGTGCACTCGGTGACCGCGCCCGGCCAGCTCCGACAGCAGCGCACTGGTGGGGATCTGGTGGCCCAGAGCCGGCGATCCGTACGCGAGAATGGCTGCCACGATGGTTATTCGGCGCCGGGGCCGCAGCGGTTGGGTGTGGCGTCAGTCACGGCTGGTCCACACTGCGGCGTGCGTGCCCGCCACCGAGAGCGTCGCGTACAGCACCGCCTGGTTGATCTCGCCCTGCGTGCACAGGGACGCGTCGAGGCGCACAGAGTCGAGCTTCGCGTCGGGCAGCACCAACACCGACGAGCCGTATGCCGCGCATGCGTAGCTGATCGCCTGCCCAGCCGGCAGTGCCGGCGTCACCATGACCATCAGCGGCCCTCCCCGCTGGGCTGACTCATCACCGTATTGCTCCTTGATCGCTGAAATATCAAGTTCGACAAGCATGTAACCGCTCCCGCTGAAGACGGCCGGATCGCCGAGCGAGGCCTGGGTGAGCATCACGCCGTCGGCTCGCCACGCCTCGACGCTGGTGGACTTGACGGTGACGCCGGTGTCGTTGCGGTTGGTCGGCAGAATCCCCACGGGGAACGCGACCGGGTACGCAGCAGTGGTTGCGGCGATGCGGTCGCGTGGCGAATACACGTAGACCCCGCGCACTTCGCTCTGGTTCTGCAGAGGGCCCAGGCACACCGTTCCGGTGAGCCGGTCGGGGTTCGGTGCAGACAGCGGTGAAATTGCCAGGGACGCAACGTTCTTGCAGCTGCCCAGGCCGTCGGTCTCGACCGGGTGGGCGAGCGCACCGTACAGGCCGAAGCGGATGTCCTCGGCTCTGGCATGCGGCTTGCCCTGCTCGGCCGGGGCGGCATCCACGTCGACGAGCACGCGGCCCTGCTCCCACCGCAAGTTGGAAACCGAGAGGTTCCATCCCAGCAGCACAACCGGTTCGCCGATCTTCGCGATCTCCGCCCCATACGGTTTCGACTGTCGTTGCGGCGTCGAGCATCCGGCGACCATGGCGAGCACTGCGATCGACAGCGCGGCGATCAGGAAGCGCAACGTCTTACTGGTTCAGCCGCTTGTTGACCAGCCGCGACACCCAGGTCGGACTGACTTCTGCGAAGTAGTACGCGAACTTGGTCTGGGTTCCGACCGGGTGGTGCACCTTGGGCCTCTTCGACTTCCGGTGCAGCGCACGCCATGCCGCGTCGGCGATGTCGTCGGGCGTGAGGTGGACGCCCAACGACTTCGTGCTGCCGGTATGCACGCCGGTGAGCATCGCCGTGTCGACGAACAACGGCCACAGTGCGGACACCGAGATGTCATGGCCCCGCCATTCCAGATCGAGCGCCTCGGTCAGGCCGCGAACAGCGAACTTCGTTGCGCTGTAGGAGGCGAGCTCCGGCTGGCCGTAGATCGCCGACGCCGAGCACAGGTTCAGCACCCGGGCGCCGGGGGTGTCCCGCAGATACGTGAACGCGGCGTGGCAGCCGAACATCACACCCGTGACGTTGACGTCGACGATCTGCTTGTGGCGGGCGGGCTTGATGTCGACGAACTCCCCGGCCGACAGGAGGCCCGCATTGTTGACCAGAATGCCCAGCCGGCCACCTGTGGTGGCGACGAACTCACCCAGCGCGCGCTGCCATGCGTCGATATCGGTGACGTCCATCGCGGACGTCCATACCGACCAATGGCTTTGCGCTGCTTCGGTTTTCAGCTCAGCCAGCTGGGCGTCGTCGACGTCTACAGCGCCGACGGTGTAACCGGCCGCGGCGAATCGGCGTGCGATCGCCAGCCCGATGCCGCGGGCGGCACCGGTGACGAAGATCGACTCAGGTGCGGCCACGGCCACGCCCAACGGTTTTCGTCATCAGCCTCACCAGGTTTCGGGGCACCACCCGTGCGGCGGTGGTCAGCGTCTTGTACTGCATCCCTGGAATGATCACCACCTTGCCTTTCGCTAAGTCGGCCAGACAGTTCTCGACGACGCCGTCGACGCTGAGCCACATGAACTCTGGCGCAGCCTTCTCGATTCCGGCCCGGTCGTGAAACTCGGTGTGCACGAAGCCCGGACACAACGCGTGCACACCCACACCGGTGCCCGCCAGCCCGTTCGCCAGGCCTTCGGAGAACGACACCACCCACGCCTTGGACGCCGAATACGTCGAACCGCGGCCGGGCACCAGCCCGGCGACGCTGGCGACGTTGATCACCGTGCCGATGCGCGCGTCGAGCATCGGCGGCAACGCCGCACGGGTCAGGTGCAGCACCGCAGTGACGTTGACGTCGAGTTGCGCCTGCAGCACCTCGGGCTCCGTCGTCCAGAACTCGCCGGACGTGCCGAAGCCGGCGTTGTTCACCAGCACGCGCACACCGGCGCCGAGCCGCTCGATCACAGCCGCGCGCCCGGCGGGGTCGGCGAGGTCGGCGGCGATCACTTCGCTGTTGGTGGCGTGCGTTTCGTGCAGCGTGTCGGCCAGCTCGCGCAGCCTTGTGGTGTCGCGTGCGACGAGCACGAGGTCGAACCCGTCGGCGGCGTACCGCCTGGCGAAACCCTCGCCGATGCCGGACGTGGGACCGGTGATCAGGGCGACGGGACGCGGCATCCGCGGTTACGGCTGAAAACTCGCCGGACCCGGCCGTCCGGCACGAGTCTGCTGCGGACGGGCCACCGGCTCGGGCCGTGGCTGTTGACGCGGGGGCTGGACG
>JBAPQQ010000138.1:0-6722 GCA_049280695.1 Mycobacterium sp. | reverse complement strand
GTTCGCACCATCCGCACCGCGGCGGCCTTCTCCTCAGGGCTGTACCTGCGAGTTGTCGGCTTACCCGGCGACTGTTCCTTCGGCATGACTCCATCCTCGTTTCCAAGGTCAGGAGCCTCCATCATTTTCAGGGCGATTCACACCGACGACGCGCACTTAGCTGAGAGACGTTGTCAAAACCTGTGGATGAAGCGGATGTCTTAGCCCGGGGCGGTCAGCTTGAGACGTCCGGAGGCGCCAACGACGAACACCGGAAGCTCGATCAGCCCGGCAGGTGATAGCCACGCCGCAGCGCGAACTCGAATATGCGCTGCGGCAGCAGCGTTTTCAGCAGAGGCAGCGTGACGCTGTCGACGCCCACACCGTACCGGCCCCGGGGTGCGGCGGACGCGGCGATCTTCACGATCAGCTCGGCGACCTTGCGTGGATCTCCGCCACGGCGCAACGCGCGGTGCAGAGTTTCGTGTGCTCTTTCGCGCACGCTGTCGTAGTCGGAAATGACCGCGCGGTTGGGGGTGGGCACGTCTAGCACCCCTGTCTGAAATGCCCCGGGTTCGACGAGGCTGACGTAGACGCCGAGGTGGCGCACCTCATGGCGCAGCGCCTCTGTGTAGCGGGCAAGCGCGGCCTTCGTTGCTGCGTAAAATGCCTCGCCGGGTTCGCCGACCCAAGCGGCCCCCGAGCCGACGTTGAGGATGCGGCCGCGCCGCCGTTCGCGCATGGTCGGCAACACCGCTCGGATGACCCTGTCGACGCCGAAGAAGTTGACGTCGAAAAGCGCCCCGGCGTCCTGAGGTGTCGTTTCCTCGGCAAGACCCTCATGCATTACCCCGGCGTTGTTTACCAGCACATCGAGGTGCCCTACCTGAGCCAGCACATGCTCGACGCAGGCGCGCACCGACTCATCGGAACGGACGTCGAGTCGGCGCATCGCGATCCTCTCGTCGTCATCGGTGGGTTCTCGCGAGGTCCCGAAAACTTGGGCACCACGCCGTGCGAACTCGACCGCCGTCGCACGGCCGATTCCCCGGGAGGCGCCCGTAACCAAGACGGTGCGACCCGATAGCGATTGCGGTGCCATGCATTCGTCCCCTTCTCGCAGTGGGTCAGAGTCGCAACAGGCGTACCCGCCATTCCAGGTTCGGACACTGTGTGCAGCAGGAGGAATTGTCAATGCCTGCGGGTCGGGGTGCTTCAGGCGACCTCCGATCCGGTGGTTTTAGCCTCGGTCGTCGTCGATGGTTGGGGTGTGATGTCAGTGGGCTGTTCCAGCAGTTTGCCTCTGTGGAAGACGGCGCCGGCGCGGACGAGGGCAACCGGGTGGTGCGTTGACGGCCCGCCAGCGAGCTTGGGCGGCATCGATGAGCTTGTAGGCCATGGCAATTCCGGCCGCGCGCGAACCCGGCCCTTTGGTGACCTCAACCCTCAAACGTACTGTGGCAAAAATACTTTCGATCGGGTTTGTGGTGCGAAGTGGATCCAATGCTCGGCGGGATACCGGTAGAACTCCAGTAGCACGTCGGCGTCATTGACGATCTTGGCGACCGCCTTGGGGTACTTGGCGCCGTAGTCGACCTCGAACGCCTTGATCGCCAGCTGGGACGATGTCCTCGGCGTTGTAGATCTCCCGCATCGCCGCGATCGCACCCGGATGCACCGATTTCGGCAGCGCAGCAGAAACATTGGCCTCCTTGTGCCACCAACACCGCTGCTCGCGGGTATCGGGGAACACCTCACGCACCGCTTTCCAGAATCCGAGTGCGCCATCGCCGACCGCAAGCACCGGTGCGGTCATGCCGCGGCGGCGGCAATCCCGCAGCAGATCCGCCCACGACTCGGCGGACTCCCGATACCCGTTCGTGAGCGCGACCCGCTCCTTGCGGCCATCGGCGCGCACCCCGATCGTCAGCAGCAAACACAGTTTCTCCTGGACCAGGCGGACCTTGAGGTGGATTCCGTCAACCCACAGGTAAACGAAATCGACACCGGACAGATCCCTTGTCCCGAAGGCCTTGGCTTCGCCCTGCCATTGAGCGGTCAGCCGGGTGATCGAGGCCGCCGACAGCCCGGCACCCGACCCGAGGAACTGCTCGAGCGCCGGCCCGAAATCCCCGCTGGACAGCTCGTGCATATACAGCAGCGGCAACACCTCGCTGACCTGCGGGAACTTGCGCCCCCAGGCCGGCAGGTTGATTCGCGTCGGCAATCAGCCGGCTCCGCAGGCACTCCTGTAGGGACTGATGCGCACGCGTCGCTCGCTCCCGCAGGACGCGGTGGGTGTCTTCGGGAACGCCCTTTATCTGCACGCTCGGCATGGCGCCATTCTGGCGCTAATGGCCGCCACACTGACCATCGAATCGCGACCGTCCAGCTTCGGCCTTCGAACCGTCACGAACACCCCGGCTGTCGAAGGCACCCCGCGTACAGTGACGACCGACGCATATTCTGCGCGCTGACAATTCGTCGAAACCGTCACGGAGGAAAGATGCCGCGGGCCGCTGGTGACCGATACGAATGTGATGAATGCCAGGCCGCGCTCGTCTACGAGCGCCCCTGCCCCTGCACCTCGGAAAACGAGCACGCCGAGATGTGCTGCGAAAAGCCGATGCGCAAAGTGGAGCAGTAGCCGCACGCATCCATCGGCACCCCGCGCGACGGGTCGATGAGGGACACTTAGCGCGTGGACTGCGACGTTGCCCGTGAGGCGCTGTCGGCCCGGTTGGACGGGGAACGCGAACCCGTGCCGTCCCGGCGCGTCGACGAACACTTGGCGACGTGCGCGGGCTGCCGCGAGTGGCTTTCGCGTGCACAAGCGCAATCCGGGTGGCTGCGGCCGTCGACCACAGCCGATCCGCGACACCTTCCGAGCATCGACCACACTTCACTCGCCCAGCCGGGCAACCCACCAACGGGCATCCAGCGAGCAGTCCGGCAGTGGCCACGGTGGGCTCTGGCCCTAACCGGTATCGCGCAGGTCATTCTTGCCGGGGCTCAGGGGCTCGGCGCCGACCTCGGTATCACGGCCGCCAGGCACGACTCGATGACCGCTCACCTGGTCAACGAGTCCACCGCGTGGTCGCTGGCACTGGGCATCGTCATGGTCCTGGCGGCGCTACGCCCAAGAGCCGCAGCCGGATTGGCCGGCGTCGCAGTGGTGTTCACCGCCGTGCTGACGGGTTACGTGGTCGCCGATGCCGTCGCGGGAGCCGTGACGCCACTGCGAGTGATCAGCCACGTGCCGGTTCTCGTCGGCACGGCCCTGTCCGTCCTGGTATGGCGCCGCGAACGGTCACCTCATCCCGATCCGCGCGGGGCCGCAGCCGACGAGGACGAGATTGCGTTGCCGCACAACGCATCTCGCGGCCAGCGTCGCGGCCACCTGTGGCCGACCGACGGTTCCGCCGCTTAGCGCGCCTACAGCATCACCCCGAACATGATCGCCATGCCGGCGGCCATCATCGATTGGCATGCGACACCGAAGAACGGGTAGGCGGGTTCGGTGGGCCGGTGTCGGCGCTCCTCGAAGAAGCGGTATGTCCACCACAGGGCCGCGAGCGCGAAACCGACCGTCCAGAACGAGTTGATCGCGGTGATCCAGGCCGGATAGCCACCGCCGTGGGTGTGCGTGTCCGGCATCGCCATGCCCATCTGGTGTGTCCCATGGGGGGCCTGCCCGGGCAGCAGATTCCCGTTCATCACCGCATACATCCACGCCATCGCCAGCATCATCGCGCCGTGATAGCCGTTCACGAGGCGATGGTCCGCGACCGCCACGACGACGCCCACGTACCACGCGGTGGCCAGCAGGAAAAACAGCATTGGGGCGATGGTGGGCAGCGCCGCACCGCGCGGCCACGCCATCACCGCCATCGCCAGCGCCATCACGATGTGCAAGACCTGGCCGATGACACGCCTCCAGTGCCGGTCTCCCAGGATGACGCCGACGGCGCACTCGGCGGCGCTGAGCACGAACGTGACCGTCACCACCCAGCGCAGCGCGAGATCTGAGATCACGACGCGGACTTCCCGGACCGCGCCGACAAGCAGCCCAACGCGACGTCGACGGCGACGAACAGTACAAGAGTCAGCCCGAACAGCGGCGCGAACCAGCCGATCGCCGTGAGCACTGCGACGACGAGCACCGCTTCGTAGGGTCGCAGCCGGCCGAGCGCACCACGGCGCGGGCCTTCCGGCACGACGAACCCGTCGGCTCCGCGGGGCCGGCGTCGCCACCACATCCGATAGCCCAGCAGGATTCCGGTGATCAGCGCTATCGCGGTGGCGGCCATCAGCAGCTGGTTGAGCAGCCCGAACAGGATGCCCATGTGCGCGCCGATGATCCAGTCGGTCAGTTTGGCCAGCAACGGCCAGTCCGAGAAGTTCACCCGGTCGGTGACGGCTCCGGTGTCCGGGTTCACCGAGATCGCGTCGTAGCGCGTCGGCCAGCTTCGCTTGTTCTCCGCGACCCGCCAGCCCCGACCGGCTTCCGTCGGGGGATACAGCCACATCGGGTCGACCAGATTCGCCTGCTGCGCGGCGCGTAGTGCGGTGTCGGCGCCGCGCAGCGCCTGCGTCGCGTCGAGGGTGGAAGGTGCTTGACCCAAGTCGTGATGAGGCGGTTCGGCCGCCGTCGCGGGGGCCGCTTCGCTCAATGCGGTGTCCACCGATGGCGGCTTCTGGTCGAGGTGCGACTGCAGCACGTCGATGGACTGCCCGGCCCACCGCGACCACGTCATCCCGGAGACCGCCAGCAGGAGCAGCCCCGCGACGATCCAGGTGCCGAGCGCCCCGTGCCAGGACAGCAGCCGACGCCGGCCGCGGGCGTCGCTATCGGGCACGAAGAGACGCCGCAGCTTGCCGGCCTGCCCGTTGCCGGCGCGGTGGCCGATCCACAGCACCAGCCCCGCCAGGACCACCACCCACAGCCAGCTGGCCGCCAACTCGCTGTAGTTGCGGCCGACCGCGCCCAAATGCAGGTTGCGGTGCAACTCGTCGAACCAGGCACGCAGCGGCATCCACTCGCCGTAGGTGGTCAACGTGCCGCGCACGTGGCCGGTGTAGGGGTCGACGAACACGGTCCGGGCGTAGTCGGGCGGTACGTCGTCGACCGCCAGGGTGATCTGCGTGGTCTGGTTCGGCGCCGCCGGTGGCCGGATGCTCTCGACGGTTCCCTCGGGGTGAGCCCGGCGGGCGGCCGAGATCTGGTCGCTCAGCGGGAGGCGCTGCTCCCCGACCTGCGGGACAATGAGTTCGTGGCGGTTGACGACATTGTCGATCTGCGGGATCAGCGCGTACAGCAGACCCGTGCAAGCGGCCACCAGTATGAACGGCGCGACGAAGATGCCCGCATAAAAGTGCAAGCGCACGACCAGTGGCCGGAATCGGCCCCAAGTCGTCCCCTGCAGGCGATCGCCGGCATCCGGATACTCAGAGATGTCGACGTCTGGTTCGGCGGGTTGTTCCACCGGCGTGTGACTCACGGTCTGGGCAGCCTCAGTTTCTCGTCCGGGTCAGCCGAATGGCGACTCGTGTGCATTGGTCGCCGGCGGCGGCGGAAAGTTCCCGGTGCGCACCGAAAACCTACGACAGGCGGTCGTAGACTGGCGGGAGCTGCACGTTTGGGACTGGAAGGGCCGGCATGACGACGACGGATACTCGGCCGGCCCGGGCCGGAGTCACCGGTCGATCTGCGCTGCTGGCAGCGGGCTACCTGGTCGCGACGGCCGGGGTGGTCTGGTACGGGCTGGCGGCTGGTGCCCGCCGGTTCGCCGCTACGGGCGATTCCTATCCCGGCGGGTCGACCGCGGCCGCCGAACCCGCCGGATATTTCACCGCGACGCTCTGCGGTGCTTTGTGCCTGGGCGGTTTGGCGTACATCGTGATCGTGGCGCGGCCCGACTCGCGCGGGGTGATCGACGAGAAGGCGTTTCGCGTTCACCTGCTCGTCGAACGGGTGGCGGCGGCCTGGGCAATTTCGGCGGTGCTCATGTGCGTCGTCCAGACCGCGAACGATTCCGGCGTCGCGGTCACCCGCCTGGTCCGCAGCACGGCGATGTTCGACGTCGTCGCCGCCTCCGAGATGTCGCGCGCCTGGATCGCCACCGCGCTGTGCGCGGCGTTGGTGGCCGTCGCTGTGCGCCTCACTCTGCGCTGGGTGGGCCACTGCGTGCTGCTGCTGCCCACCCTGGTCGGCGTGATGGCTTTGCCGGTCAGCGGCAACGCCGCCTCGGGGCCCGATCATGACTACGCCACGAGCGCGGCCATCGTCTTCGCCGTGGCGCTGGCCGTCTTGACCGGAATCAAGGCGGCGGCCGTGCTGAGCCCACCGGGCCCGGAACTGTACGCCCGCGTGCTGGTCGCCGAATGCCTCAGCGGCGCAATCGCATTGGTCTACGGCGCAATGCTGCTGTCGCTGCTCTTGGGGTCGGGGGGCATCACCGCAACCGACTACGGGCGCCTGGCCCTGATAGCCGCCGTCGCGCTGGCACTGACCTGGGCCGGGGACGTCGCGAGAGCGCTGACCTGCCGGCGCCGACCACTGACCGTCGGCAGCGGTGCCATCGCCGCGGCCGGCGTACTCGCCACGTTCGCGGCCATGGCCGCGGTGTCGGCAATGGCGACTCAGACCGCGCCGCGCCTGCTGGAGCACGAGTTCACCACGTGGGACGTCTTCTTGGGCTACGCGCTACCCGACCCGCTGAATGTGCTGCGAATCCTCACCC
>JBAPQQ010000137.1:0-10124 GCA_049280695.1 Mycobacterium sp. | reverse complement strand
GTGCGCGGCTGACGGCCCCGGGCCGCGCCAGGCCGCTGCCGCCGCCGATGAGCGCCGCCACGGACGTCGTGTGGTGCGGTGCCACCAGCTGCGGCCGCGAGATCAGCGGCGTGCACGCTGAAAGCAGACCGGCCACGGAGTGGATCGCGGTCACCTCGAGCGACTCCTCCTCCGTCAACGACGGAAGCAACCCCGGAAGCCGTTGCGCCAGCATCGTCTTGCCGATACCCGGTGGCCCGACCAGCATCACGTGATGCCCGCCTGCGGCGGCGACCTCGACGGCGTAACGGGCCTGTGGCTGCCCGACGACATCGGCGAGGTCGGGTCCGTCGTCTGCCTCCACCGGCTGCATCCGGGTGGTCTGCTCCAGCTCACCCGCGCCGTTGAGCCAGGACCGTACCTGTGCGAGCGTGCGAGCCCCGTGCACCGCGATGCCGTCCACCAACGCCGCTTCGGCGAGGTTCTCGGCGGGGACCACCACAACCGGCCAGCCCTCCGTCTTGGCGGCGATGACCGCCGGCAGCACCCCGCGGACGGGGCGGACTCGCCCGTCGAGCGCCAATTCGCCCAGAAGGACCGTCTTTTCCAGCCGGGCGGCATCCACCGTCCGATCGGCCGACAGCACGGCGGCGGCGAGTGCCAGGTCGTAGACCGAGCCCATCTTCGGCAGCGTCGCCGGCGACAGCGCGAGTGTCAGCCGCGACATCGGCCAGCTATTGCCGCAGTTGATGATCGCCGCCCGTACGCGGTCGCGAGACTCGGAAAGCGCGGCGTCCGGCAGACCGACAAGGTGCACACCGGGTAGACCAGACGCGATGTCCGCCTCGATTTCGACGATCTCCCCGGCCACGCCCCGCACGGCGACCGAGAACGCCCGGCCGAGCGCCATCAGACGACACCTTCCAGATGAGTGATCTCGGGCGTGCGCCGGCGGCCGATCCGCACGCCGATCACGTCGATGCGGACCGCCGCCCAGCCGGCATCTTGCTGAGCCAGCCACAACGCAGCCAGCCGACGCAGCCGCCGCACCTTGCCGGCAGTGACCGCGTACGCCAGCCCGCCGAACTGGTCGGTTGTCCGTGTCTTCACCTCGACGAAAACCACGGTGCCCGTGGGCATCTCGGCGGCGATCACATCGAGCTCGCCGTACCGGCAGCGCCAGTTGCGGGCAAGCACGACAAGTCCCCGACGCACCAGGTGCTCGACGGCGAGCTGTTCACCGATCGCGCCGAGCTCCGCCCGTGTCAAAGTTGTCATGCGCTCGAGCCTGCGATGCACCCCTGACAGGTTCGCGCCGGAGAGCGCCGAAACGTCGCCTATCGCCCCCAGTTATCCCCAACCTGTGCTTCATCCACAGGCGCCGGGCCGGCCTACGGTGAGGTGAATGCCTGCAGCAGCGCCGCGAGCTGCGCACCGGAGACGTTCTGCGGGCAAGAGTTGCGCAGATCCATGAGGGGCTGCGCAATGCCGCGCAGATCGCTGTACTCCTGCGGGTGGCCCGCGAAGTACGCCCGCAGACTCGCCTGCGCCTGCTCGGGTGACTCCGATCCTGCTCCCGTGATGGCGTCATTGGCATCGGGGTGGGCATCCAGATACTGGCCTGCTGCCGCAGTGACACCGCTGAGCGTGTTGGCCAGGCCGGCAGCCGTGCACGGAGCGGGTTGCGCGGCGGCCGTCGGCATTGCCACGATGCCGGCGAAGGCCCCGCAGAGTGCGGTGCCGGCAAACACCCCGACGAGTCCACGACTTCCTGTGATCGACGTCCGCGTCATGGTCTTTGTTCCTTCTCGATCGCAGTAGCGCCGTCTTCCCGACCTATGCGGCTCTGCGTAGCGCAGATCCGCACGGTTTAAACCCGGCAAATGACTGCCGGGGTCGAAACGGCGTGCTGCTCCGCGGCTTTCAGAGGGGCGCCCCGGCGGTGACCAGTACGTCCCGATGGCCGGAATTCAGTCGGGCAGCCGCAACTCGGGCTTCTCCACCTCCTCGATGTTCACGTCCTTGAACGTGATCACCCGGACGTGCTTGACGAACCTGGCCGGCCGGTACATGTCCCACACCCAGGCGTCGGCGAGTCGCAACTCGAAGTACACCTCGCCGTCGGCGTTACGAGGAATCAGCTCGACGCTGTTGGCCAGGTAGAACCGTCGCTCGGTCTCCACCACGTAGCTGAACTGCCCGACGATGTCCTTGTACTCGCGGTAGAGCGAGAGCTCCATCTCGGTTTCGTACTTCTCGAGATCCTCGGCACTCATCTACGCGGCTGTCCTTTGCTCACTATGTCTCTATTTTCCCTCACGCCTGCTCCAGTCGCTCCTCCGGCATCACGAACTCGACCACCGAGCGGCGTACGTTGATGAACGAGTACCGGTGCACCTTCGACGGCCCCAACTCGGCGAGGGCCGCGCCATGGGCAGACGTGCAATAGCCCTTGTGGTCGGCAAAGCCGTAACCCGGATGCTCGGCGTCCAGCGCAACCATCAGCCGGTCTCTGCTGACCTTGGCCAGCACGCTGGCCGCCGCGATGCACGCCGCCGCGGCGTCTCCGCCGATCACCGGCAACGACGGCATCGGCAGCCCGGGCACCCGGAAGCCGTCGGACAAGACGTAGCCGGGGCGGACCGACAGCCCGGCGACCGCGCGGCGCATCCCCTCGATGTTGGCGACGTGCACGCCGCGCCGGTCGACCTCGCCGGATGGCACGAAGACCACGTGGTAAGCCAGTGCGTAGCGCCGAATCAGCGGGTACAGCGCCTCCCGCGACTTCTCCGTCAGTTTCTTGCTGTCGTCCAGATCGGCCAGGCTCTTGCGCCGATTCGGCCCCAGCACGCACGCGGCGATCACCAGGGGCCCGGCGCACGCACCCCGGCCCACTTCGTCGACACCGGCCACCGGCCCCAATCCGCTGTTGTGCAATGCCGACTCCAGCGTCCGCAGACCCGACGACTTGCGGATGACCGCCCGCGGCGGCCAGACCCGCTGGGGGCTCTTCGCGCAAGCGCTCATCGGTGCCTTCTGCTCTTCGCGCAAGCGCTCATCGCCAGCTACTGGCCTTGCTGAACGTCCACCGAACTGACCCCACCCCAGCGCGACGGCGGCCAAGCGATGAATCTCGCCTTGCCGATGACGTTGTCGACCGGAATCGTGCCAGACATGGGGTCGCCGGTACACAGGATTCCACGCTGCAGATCGGCCGGCAGGCTGGTGCAGTGCGCGCGTGAATCCGCCGAGTGCGTACGGTTGTCGCCCATCACCCACAGCCGGCCTTCCGGCACCTTCACCGGACCGAACTCGGGACCCAGGCACCGGTAGGCAGCGGGGTCGATGTTCTCCACTCCCATGATCTTGGTGTTGAGGAACGGCTGGTCGAGTGGCTTGCCATCGACCGTCAGACCCGTGGCGTTGCGGCACTCCACGGTTTGGCCGCCGACCGCGATGATCCGCTTGACGAGGTCGTTCTCGTCGGGCGGCACGAAGCCGATGAACGAAAGCGCGTTCTGCACCCAGCGCACCGGCGTGTTGGCAGACCGGATCGACTTGTAGCCGACGTTCCACGCGGGCGGGCCCTTGAAGACCACGACGTCACCCGCCTTCGGTGAGCCGAAGCGATAGGTGAGCTTGTCGACCATCACGCGGTCGCCGGTGCACCCGGTGCAGCCGTGCAATGTCGGCTCCATGGACTCCGACGGGATCAGATAGGGGCGCGCGACGAACGTGAGCACCACGTAGTAGAGGCCCACCGCGATCACGATCAGCAGCGCAGCCTCTCGCAGCGCCGATTTCTTGCGCTCGGGCTTGCCGTCGTCGGTAGTTGCCGTGGAATCAGCCGTCGAATCGGAATCGGCGTCGGCTTCGGTGGCGTCGTCGGCCGATTCGGTCTTGTCCGTCACGGGATCAAGCTACCGCGTCAGCGCCGCTCCTTGATCTTGGCCTTCTTGCCCCGCAACTCGCGCAGGTAGTACAACTTGGCGCGCCGCACGTCGCCCCGGGTGACGACCTCGATGTGGTCGATGTTGGGCGAGTGCACCGGGAACGTGCGCTCCACACCCACGCCGTAGCTCTCCTTGCGGACGGTGAACGTCTCCCGGACCCCGCCGCCCTGGCGGCGGATCACCACGCCCTTGAACACCTGGATGCGTTCCTTGGACCCCTCGATGACCTTGACGTGAACGTTGACCGTGTCGCCGGGGCTGAATGCCGGGATGTCGTCGCGCAGCGAGGCTTGGTCGACGAAGTCCAGCGTGTTCATAGCGAAATCATCCTCGCGCTCGCGGCCGGGGCGCATCGCACTGTGGGCAACGCAGCCCGAAGCCATCGGGTGTTGACGTCTTGATCGCCGCGTAGCGGGATGGGTACCCAGCCCGACGCAGACAACTGGTCAATTGTGCCAGATCACCCGCAGGCGGGGAAATCGCGGCTGCGCCGCCCGGCACGACACGCCTCACCGGCGCTAGCGCTAACGCCCCCCGGACGGCGCCGTTCCGGTTAGGCTGGCCACATAGCGGACGGCGGTGCGGTCGGACCGTTTTCGCCTGAAAAATATTCGGTTGAGGAGAGTCATGCGGCGGCCGCGGTCAGCACTCAAGGCAGCGGTGGCAGTCCTGACTTCGGCCGTCCTCGTCGGGGCATGCGTCGCCGGAGAGCACGGTGCCGTGGGAATTCACCGCAAACACGACGTCATGCCGTTGGGTGCTCAGCACACCCTGGCCGCGCCTCCGAGCACGCCCGTCGCGGCCGCTTTCACCGGGCTGGACCTGCGCGAGCGGCAGGCGGCCCTGCAAGCGGCCGAGAGCGGAGCGGAGATCTCCGCCGCGGTGATGGACCGGGTCACCGGCAACACGGTGTCCAACGGCGACAACACGCCCTTCCCGATCGCCTCGGTGGCCAAGATGTTCATCGCGGACGACCTGCTTCTGCAAGAAGCCAACGGGCAGATCCGGCTGTCCCCCGCCGACCGCAGTGCGTTCGAGGTCATGTTGCGGTCCTCCGACGACAACGCCGCCGAGGACTTCTGGAACCGCGGCGGCGGCAGTGCCATCATCACGCGCGTCGCCCAGCGGTACGGGCTGACAGGCACGACAGCCCCCTACAACGGGCGCTGGTTCAACACCCTGAGCACGACGAGCGACCTCGTCCGCTACTACGACATGCTGCTGGACGGCAGCGGTGGTCTGCCGGCCGACGGGGCCAACATCATCGTGGCCAACCTCGCGCTGTCGACGCCGACCGGAGTCGACGGCTACTCCCAGCGGTTCGGCATCCCTGACGGGCTGTACAACGAGCCCGTCGCCGTGAAGCAGGGCTGGATGTGCTGCTGGAATGGCGGCAACTGGATGCACATGTCCACCGGCGTGGTCGGTGCGGACCGTCGGTTCGTGGTGGCCATCGGCTCCCTGCAGCCCGCCGACGACAACACCGCGCGCAACACGATCACGCAGGCCGTCAAGACGATGTTCCCCGAGGGGCGCATCTGAGCCACTAGTCGAGAAGGTCAGGGCGACGTTGTCGCGTTCGGCGCAGCGACATCTCGTGACGCCACGCCGCGATCCGCGCATGGTCGCCGGACAGCAGGACCTCCGGCACGTCGAGCCCGCGCCAACTCGGCGGGCGGGTGTAACTCGGCCCCTCGAGCAGCCCGTCGGAGTACGAATCCTGTTGGTGTGATTCGGGATTGCCGAGAACCTGCGGCAACAACCGGACCACTGCCTCGATCATCACCAGCGCGGCGGACTCGCCGCCGGGTAGCACGTAGTCGCCGATCGAGACCTCCGCCACCCGCATCCGCCGGGCGGCGTCGTCGATCACCCGCTGGTCGATCCCCTCGTATCGGCCGCAGCCGAACACCAGGTGGGCCTCGGAGCTCCAGGCCACTGCGTCGGCCTGCCTGAACGGCACGCCCGCTGGCGTCGGCACCACGAGAAGTGCGTCGGCAGAACAGATTTCGTCAAGTGCCTCGCCCCACACGGGCGCCGTCATCACCATCCCGGGTCCGCCGCCGTACGGGGCGTCGTCGACGGCATGGCGCACGTCGTGCGTCCAGCGCCGAAGGTCGTGCACCCGCAGGTCCACGATCCCGGCGTCGATTGCCTTGCCCGGCAACGACTGCCGCAGCGGGTCGAGATACTCCGGAAAGATCGTGACGACGTCTATGCGCACGGCTACGCCAACTCCAGCAGACCCTCAGGCGGGTCGATCTCGATCAGCCGGTCGGCCAGCGACACCGAGATGACGATCGCGCTCACGAACGGCACCAGCACCTCGCTGCCGTCGTCGCGGCGGACGGCGAGCAGCTCGCCCGCGGCGGTGTGCAGCACCTCGGAAACGGTACCGACGTCGCGCCCGTCGACGGTGTGAACCTCGAGGCCCTCGAGTTGGTGGTCGTAGAACTCGTCGGGGTCGTCGATCGGCGGCAGCTCGTCCGAGTCGATCACGAAGACGACACCGCGCATGGCGTCTGCGGTGTCGCGGTCGTCGATCCCGGCCAGGCGCAGCAGCAGCCGGCCGCCGTGGTCGCGAACCGACTCGACGGTGTACTCACGTGCGGCGCCGTCACGGGCCCTTCCGAGCAGGGCCGAACCCGGCGCGAATCGCCTGTCCGGGTCGTCGGTGCGCACCTCGACGACCAGCTCACCGGTGACGCCGTGGGCCTTCACCACCCGCCCGACGACCAGCTCCATGGGCCGACCTACTGGTCGGTGTCCACCACGTCGACGCGGATCCCACGGCCTCCGATGCCGGCGACCAGCGTGCGCAACGCGGTCGCCGTCCGGCCGCCGCGGCCGATGACCTTGCCGAGGTCCTCGGGGTGGACGTGCACCTCCACGGTGCGCCCGCGGCGGTTGGTCACCATGTCGACGCGGACGTCGTCGGGGTTGTCGACGATGCCGCGAACCAGATGCTCTACGGCATCAACCACGACGGAGCTCATCGACGGCTCAGTTCTCCGCGTCTGCGGCGGGCTCGGCCTCGGCCGGCGCGGCAGCAGGAGGTTCGGCCGGGGTCTCTGCCGTCTCTGCCTTGTCGGCGGCCTTCTTCGGGGCCGCCTTCTTCGCGCTGCCTGATGTCGCCGCCTTCGCGGCTCCGGCGACCTTCTTCTTCGGGCTGGTGGCCTCGGTGGTGGGGCCGCCCTCGGCCTCGGCCAGCGCGGCGTTGAACAACTCCAGCTTGCTCGGCTTCGGCGGGGCCACCTTCAGCGTGCCCTCGGCACCGGGCAGGCCCTTGAACTTCTGCCAGTCGCCGGTGATCTTCAGCAGCTTGAGCACCGGTTCGGTGGGCTGCGCACCAACGGACAGCCAGTACTGCGCGCGCTCGGAGTCGATCTCGATGAGGCTCGGCTCTTCCTTGGGGTGGTAGCGCCCGATGACCTCGATGGCACGCCCGTCGCGACGGGTGCGCGCGTCGGCGACGGCGACGCGGTACTGGGGATTGCGGATCTTGCCAAGCCGGGTGAGCTTGATCTTCACAGCCATGGGTGAAACTCCTGTAGGTGTTCACGCGGCAATTCGGCGATGCCGTGCGGTTGCGCGGATCCGGTTTTGCCTCGCGTGGGTCTGACCAGCCGACTATTGTGCCAGAACCCTCATCAGCGGCGAAATCGCTGCAGGTCGGCCCTCAGATGACCTTGTCGAAGCACTTCTCCTCCACCCGCCGTGCCATCCGCCAGCCCTCCGGCGTGCGCACGAACTCGTCGACGTACCAGAGTCCGCAGAACATCACCTGCGGCTTCTCGCCGGATTTGGATGTCGCCGGCCCCGCGGCTCCGGGCAGCACCATCGGGTTGAAGCAGATCGTCCGCGACGACGCCGCGTCGCCGTCAACTCGGATATCGGTGTTGCCGAGCATGTGGGCGTAGACCGGGAAGTTCGGCAGGATCTCCGCGAGCCAAGCCTTCACCTCGGGATACGTGCCGACGATTCCGCCGAACGCGCTGTAGTCGATGTGCGCATCAGGGGTGAAGACGCGGTCCAGGTCGTCGAAGCGGCGCCGGTCGATCGCCGTCGAGTAGTCGATCAGCAACTGCTGAATCTCCAGCCGGTCCGAGATCTCCTCCAAGCTGAGCATGGGAGTGATTGAACACGATAGGCTCACCGGCCATGATGTCTGCTCTTCGCGCAAGCGGTTCAGCGCCGATGAGGCTCTACGTCACGATTCTCGCGGCCGCCGCGACCGCCTTCTTCGGATTACAGGCGCCCACCGCCTCGGCCGATCCCGACATCGCGCCGGTCAGCTCCGTTGCGATTCCCGACGGACCGGCGCCGGCGTGGATCGTCGCCGACATGGACACCGGCCAGATTCTGGGCGGACGCAACGAGTACGGGCAGTACGCACCCGCCAGCACCATCAAAGTGCTCCTCGCGCTGACGGTCCTGAACGAGCTGAGCCTGGATCAGACGATCACGGCGAGCGTGGCCGACACCCAGGTGGAGTGCAACTGCGCCGGCGTCGTGCCGGGCCGCACCTACACGGTGCGCCAGCTACTGCCGGCGTTGCTGCTGGTATCGGGCAACGACGTGGCGAACACGCTGGCCAGCGGACTCGGCGGCCAGGACCAGGCGGTGGCGAAGATGAACGCGGTGGCCGCCCTACTCGGCGCCTATGGCACGAACGCAGGCAGTCCGTCCGGGCTGGACGGGCCGGGAATCCCGATGTGGACCTCGCCGCACGATCTCGCGGTGATCTTCCGGGCCGCCATGGCCAACCCCGTGTTCGCTCAGATCACCGCAATGCCGACCACGGTTTTCCCGACCAAGAACGGCGACACCGTGCTGGCCAACCAGAACGAGCTGCTGAAGCGCTATCCGGGCGCGCTGGGCGGAAAGACCGGCTACACCAGCATCGCCCGCAAGACGTTCGTCGGGGCGGCGCAACACGGCAACCGTCGACTCGTCGTCGCCACGATGTTCGGCCTGGACACGCCCGGCAAACCGACCAACTGGGACCAGGCGTTCGCGCTTCTGAACTGGGGATTCGCCCAGCCATCGGGAACCAGCGTCGGCGCCTTGTAGGGCCGCCGAACGGCCAGTTGTCGCACAACGTCGCCGTTGGGCGTTCTAGAAGACGCGGCCGCGCAGGATCACCACGTCGGGCCGGTTCAGCACCGCCGCTCCGGTGCGCGGGTCGTCGGTGAAGCAGAGCAAATCCGCCGACGCGCCGTGCTCGAGGCCGGGCCGGCCCAGCCACCGCCGCGCGTTCCAGCAGGCGGCTCCCAGCGCGTCCGTGGGGCTCATCCCGACACCCCTGAGCGCGTCGACTTCGTCGGCGATGCGGCCATGGGCGATCATCGACCCCGCGTCCGTGCCCGCGTACACCGGCACACCGGCCTCACGTGCGGCGGCCACCCGCTGCCGGCCCGTCGCATACAGGTCACGCATGTGCTTGGCGTACGCCGGGTACTTCGAAGCCCCGTCGGCGATGCCCGGGAAGTTGTCGATGTTGATCAACGTCGGTACCAGCGCCGTGCCGTATTCGACCATCAGGTCGACGACGTCGTCGGTGATGCCGGTGCCGTGTTCGATGCAGTCGATGCCGGCGTTGACGAGCCCCGGCAGCGCGTCCTCGCCGAACACGTGCGCGGTCACCCGGGCACCCAGGGCGTGCGCCGTGTCGATCGCCTGCTTCAGCACGTCGTCGGACCACAGCGGCGCCAGGTCGCCCACCTCGCGGTCGATCCAGTCGCCGACCAGCTTCACCCAGCCGTCGCCGCGACGGGCTTGCGCCGCAACGGCTTCCGGCAGTTGCGACTCGTCTTCGATATCGATCGGCAGCCCGCGGGTGTAGCGCTTGGGCCGCGCCAGGTGACGCCCGGCGCGGATGATGCGCGGCAGGTCGTCGTGGTCGTCGAGGCTGCGGGTGTCGATCGGCGAGCCGCAGTCGCGCAGCAGCAGCGCACCCACGTCGCGTTCGGTCTCGGCCTGGGTGATCGCTTCGTCGAGGTCGGCGGCGGGGCCGTGCTCGCCGATGCCGACGTGGCAGTGCGCGTCGACGAGCCCGGGCAGGATCCACCCCCCGGCGACCTCCTCGGCGTCCGGGAGCGGTCCCTCGACGAGCAGCCCGTCGCGGACCCACAGGTCGCGGTCCGCACCGCCGGGCAGGACGATTCCGCGCAGGTGCAGGTCAGGGGCGCT
>JBAPQQ010000136.1:0-4392 GCA_049280695.1 Mycobacterium sp. | reverse complement strand
CAGCAGCACATCCATGCCCTTGCGCCGCTCGTCGAACCGGCCCAGGAACAGCACCGTCTTGCCGGGCCGCGGATAGCCTTGCAGCACAGGCGCATTCACGAACGCAGACACCTCGACGCCGTTGGGTATCTCCACCGCGTCGGAGCCAAGAGCCTCCATCTGCCAGCGCCGGGCGAGATCCGACACGGCGATGCGGCCGACGATCTTCTCGTGGTAGGGCCGCAGGATGCCCTGAAACACCGACAGGGTCAGCGACTTGGTGGTGGAGGCGTGAAAAGTCGCGACGATCGGTCCCTCGGCGGCCTGCAGCGCCAGCATCGACAGACTGGGCGCGTTCGGCTCGTGCAGGTGCAGCACGTCGAAGCCGCCGTCGGCCAGCCAGCGCTTGACCTTGCGGTGCGTGGCCGGGCCGAACCGGAGCCGGGCGACGGAGCCGTTGTACGGGATCGGCACCGCGCGTCCTCCGGAGACGACGTAGTCGGGCAGCGTGACCTGCGACGACGAGGGTGCCAGCACGCTCACGTCGTGGCCGCGGGCGCGCATCACCTCGGCCAGTTGCAGCACGTGCGACTGGACTCCGCCCGGGACGTCGAACGCGTACGGGCACACCATCCCGATGCGCATTTACAAAGTGTCTCCCGAGTCTTCCCCCCGCCGCTCCGCGGCGACCCCCTGGACCAACCGCGCTCGCCGCTCTTCGGACAGGTCGGTCAGCCACTGCGGCTGAAACATGTGCCAATCGGCGGGGTGCGTTGCGATGTCGGCAGCGAAGTGATCGGCCAGCGTCTGAGTGATCGCCTGGACATCACCGGAGGTGGTGTCGACGGGCGGATGCACCCGAATGCCGCAGGTGTCGGCCTCGTTCCAGATGTATGCCGGCAAAAGGCGGGCGCCGGTGGCGATCGCCAGCGTGGTTGGCCCCGCCGGCATCCGGGTGGGTTCGCCGAAGAAGTCGACCGGCACTCCGGTTCGGGTCAGGTCGCGCTCGGCCATCAGACACACGAACTTGTTCTGACGCAGCCGTTCCGCGCACACTTCGAACGGCGGGCGGTCGCCTCCCGAATGCGGCACCACCTCGAAGCCGAGCGATTCCCGGTAACCGATGAAGCGGCGGGCGAGCGATTCGGGCTTCAGGCGCTCGGCGACGGTGGTGAAGGTGCCGTAGTAATGGACGAGCCAGACGCCGGCCATGTCCCAGTTGCCGCTGTGGGGCAAGGCGCACACCGCGCCGCGGCCGGCATCCATGGCCTCCGCCATGTGCTCAGCGCCCTCGAAGTAGCCGTCGAGCCGCCTGGTGACGTCCACGAGATCCATCGACGGCAGCCGGAATGCCTCGCGCCAGTACCGTGCGTAGGACGCCACCGCCGCTCGCATCAACGAGTCCGGCACCCGGGCAGGCGGTTCGCCGAGTACCCGGGCCAAATTCTTGCGCAGTTGCTGCGGCCCGCCGCCCAGCGCGGCGTAGAACGCGCCGGCGTCGAACATGTTGCGCGCCACCCGGTCTGGCATCGCGCGTACTCCGCGCCAGCCGGCGGCATAGCCCCAGTCCGCGAGTTGATGGCGCAGCCGAGCGCGGCGCGCCCCGAGGAGCGAAGTCACCGGAATCACGGCTCGCTTTTCTCCCGTTTCTCGATGAGGTCCGTCGCGCCGGGCGACGAGCGGACACTGTGCAGCCGCTGGGCCACCGTGATCAAGCTCGCGGCCGCGAGCACCCACATCGCGATCGGCAGCGCCCACGGCAACGGGAAGAACGGCAGGTCCGACAACCCCGCGCCCGCCAGCACGATGATCAGCCGTTCGGGGCGCTCGATGAACCCGCCGTCACCGCGCAGGCCGCTGGCCTCGGCGCGGGCCTTGATGTAGGAGATCACTTGCGAGGTGACCAGGCAGATCAGCGTGGCCACCACGAGCGACGGGCTGTCCAACCCGAACGCCGCCCACCACATCAGGCCGCAGAACACCGCGCCGTCGGCGATCCGGTCGCACGCCGCGTCCAGCACCGCGCCGAACCGGGTGCCGCCGCCGCGTACCCGGGCCATTGCCCCGTCGAGCATGTCGGCGAGCACGAAAAACCAGACGGCGACCGCTCCCCACCACAGCTGGCCGATCGGGAACAGGGTCAGCGCGGCGACCACGGTGCCCGCGGTTCCGAGGATCGTCACGCCGTCGGGACTCAGTCCGATCCGCAGCGCGCCTTTGGCCACCGGCGTGGAGAGCTTCACGTACGCAGCCCGAGTCATCAGATAGAAGTTGCTCAGTGCTCCACCCCCCGGCGCTCCGCTTGCCCCGATTGACGAGCCCATTCGCCGGCCAGCAGCTGGCGGGTTTCCTGCAGCAGCTGAGGGATCATCTTGGTCTGCCCGATGATCGTGATGAAGTTGGCGTCACCGACCCAGCGCGGCACCACGTGCATGTGCAAGTGGTCGGCCAACGACCCGCCGGACACCTTGCCCAGGTTCAGGCCCACGTTGAACCCCATCGGGTTCGACACGGCCTTGATCACCCGAATCGCCTTCTGCGTGAACGCCATCAGCTCGGCGCTCTCGACCTCGTCGAGGTCTTCCAGCTCCGACACGCGGCGGTACGGCACCACCATCAGGTGGCCGGGGTTGTACGGGTAGAGGTTGAGCACCACGTACACGCGCTCGCCGCGGGCGACCACCAGGCCTTCCTCGTCGGACAGCGTCGGGATCGCGCTGAACGGCTGGTCGGGTGACGTATCGTCGGCTTTCTTGAGCGGCGACTCGGCGATGTAGGTCATCCGGTACGGCGTCCACAACCGCTGCAGCCGGTCCGGCACGCCGACCCCGCGGTCCACGATCGCGTCGTCGTCGCCGTATTCGGGCCCGCTCACGGTTTCACCAGATCTGCCGTCGGCGAAGCATTTTCGCGCCGCTGCACCCAGTCGACGATCGTGTCGACCGCGTCAGCCCGCGGCACGCCGTTGAGCTGACTGCGGTCACGGAACCGGAAGCTCACCGCGCCGCCCTCCACGTCCCGGTCGCCGGCCAGCAGCAGGAACGGCACCTTCTGGTTGGTGTGGTGCACGATCTTCTTGGCCATCCGGTCGTCGCTGGTGTCGACCTCGACGCGGATGCCTCGCGACTTCAGTTCGGCGGCAACGGCCTCCAGGTACGGCACGTGCTCGTCGGCGATCGGGATCCCGACCACCTGCACCGGCGACAGCCACGCGGGGAACGCACCCGCGTAGTGCTCGGTGAGGATTCCGAAGAACCGCTCGATCGAGCCGAACAGCGCGCGGTGGATCATCACCGGCCGCTGCCGGGTGCCGTCGGCGGCGGTGTACTCCAGGTCGAAGCGCTCCGGGAAGTTGAAGTCGAGCTGGATCGTCGACATCTGCCAGGTGCGGCCCAGGGCGTCTTTGACCTGCACAGAGATCTTCGGCCCGTAGAAGGCCGCGCCGCCCGGGTCGGGCACCAGCGCCAGCCCGGACGCGGCGCCGACCTGGGCCAGCACGGCGGTGGCTTCCTCCCACACTTCGTCGGAGCCGACGAACTTCTCGGGGTCCTTCGTGGACAGCTCCAGGTGGAACTCGGTCAGGCCGTAGTCGGCGAGCAGGTCGAGCACGAAGCGCAGCAGCGAGGTCAGCTCGTCGCGCATCTGCTCGCGGGTGCAGTAGATGTGGGCGTCGTCCATGGTCAGCCCCCGCACCCGGGTCAGGCCATGCACCACACCCGACAGCTCATAGCGGTAGACGGTGCCGAACTCGAAGAGCCGCAACGGAAGTTCGCGATACGAGCGCCCCCGCGATCGATAGATCAAGCAGTGCATGGGGCAGTTCATCGGCTTGAGGTAGTAGTCCTGCCCCGGCTTGCGCACGGTCCCGTCGTCGTTGTACTCGGCGTCGAGGTGCATCGGCGGGAACATGCCATCGGCGTACCAGTCCAGGTGTCCGGAGGTGTGGAACAGTTGCGCCTTGGTGATATGCGGGGTGTTGACGAACTCGTACCCCGCCTCGATGTGCTTTGCCCGCGAGTAGGACTCCAGCTCGGTGCGCACGATGCCACCCTTGGGGTGGAATACGGCCAAGCCCGAACCGATTTCGTCGGGAAAGCTGAACAGGTCCAGCTCCGCACCGAGCTTGCGGTGGTCGCGGCGTTGTGCCTCCTCGACCAGGTGCAGGTGCCGCTCGAGCGCCTCCTGCGACTCCCAAGCCGTGCCGTAGATGCGCTGCAGACTGGCGTTGTCCTGGTTGCCGCGCCAGTACGCCGCCGAGCTGCGGGTGAGCTTGAACGCCGGGATGTAGCGGGTGGTCGGGATGTGCGGGCCGCGGCACAGGTCGCCCCAAACCCGTTCGCGGGTGCGGGGATTCAGGTTGTCGTAAGCGGTGAGCTCGTCCTCAGAGCCAGGGGGGCCGACCTCCATCACCTC
>JBAPQQ010000135.1:0-3101 GCA_049280695.1 Mycobacterium sp. | reverse complement strand
GTGCGGGCGTCACCGCGGCGTTCTCGCTCGCCGAGCACGCCGGCTCGGTGCAGCGCGCCATCGAGGACGCCGCGGACCAGTTGAGGACGCTGGCGGAGCGGACCGCGAGGGAATGGGCCCGAACTTGGTACCGTTGGACAAGTGAGCTCGACGATTCGGGCAAATAAATGCTTGAGGAGACGCAATGACTGTTTCGGGGGAGTCGGCCACCGGCACCGCCACCCATGGCGTAGTCCTGACTGACACAGCGGCGGCCAAGGCCAAGGCGCTGCTCGACCAGGAGGGCCGCGACGACCTGGTGTTGAGGATCCAGGTCGAGCCGGGCGGTTGCGCCGGCCTGCGGTACAGCCTCTTCTTCGACGACCGGTCCCTGGACGGCGACCTGACCGCCGAATTCGGCGGGGTGACGCTGACGGTCGACCGGATGAGCGCGCCCTACATGCAGGGGGCGACCATCGACTTCGTCGACACCATCGAAAAGCAGGGCTTCACCATCGACAACCCGAACGCCACCGGTTCGTGCGCGTGCGGCGACTCGTTCAACTAGTACTGACCGCCTGACTTCAGCACGTACTGGCAGACGAGCACCCGGTCGCCGTCTGCGACCAGCGTCGCCACCGCCTGCTCCTCGCGTTTCTTCGCACCGCGCGTGGCCGGCACCACCTGCATCGAGAACAGCACCTGCGCCTGGCTGGGTGCCAGCGACACCATCTTGTCGACCGACGTCACGTCGGCCTGGGTGAACTGCTTGCGAAACGTATCGCTGTTCAGCCGGGCCAACGCCTGCTCTGCCCGCTTGTCCTTGATGTCGTCGTAGAAGCCGCACAGCGTGTTGCGTGCCACGGTCTCGGTGTCGTTTTGCTCCATGGCGTCCAGGTAGTCCTGAATCGCGGCTTTGGCGGAGGCTTCCGTCAGTGTGCCGTCGACCGCGGTGGCGTGCTTGTCGGTGGTCAGCGCGTACACCACCGCGGTGCTCGCACCGCCCACGATCGCGACGGCCAGCAGGATCACCGCGATCAGCCGCCAGCGCCCCCCGCCGGGGTAGGGAACCGGGGGCGGCAGCATGCCCGGGTACACCGACGCCGCGGCCGGCCGACGGTGGGTAGGCGAGGACTCGCTATAGTACGGGCCGGCCATGGTAGGCAGGCTAGCAAGGGGTAGACCACGTGACGATTGCAGTGACCGGCTCCATAGCCACCGACCACCTGATGAGGTTTCCGGGCCGCTTCTCCGAGCAATTGCTGGCCGATCACCTTCAGAAGGTGTCGCTGAGCTTTCTGGTCGACGATCTCGTGGTGCACCGCGGCGGGGTGGCCGGCAACATGGCGTTCGCGATAGGGGCGCTCGGCGGTGACGCGGTGTTGATCGGTGCCGCGGGCATGGATTTCACCGACTACCGGGAGTGGTTGACCGCGCACGGGGTGAACTGCGACCACGTCTGGATCTCCGAGACCGCGCACACCGCAAGGTTCGTCTGCACCACCGACACCGAGATGGCGCAGATCGCGTCGTTCTACCCGGGTGCGATGTCGCAGGCCCGCCACATCTCGCTGGAGAAGATCGTATCCGCAGTCGGCACACCCGAATTGGTGATCGTCGGCGCGAACGACCCCGACACGATGTTCCTGCACACCGACGAGTGCCGCCGGCTCGGGCTGGCCTTCGCCGCGGATCCGTCCCAGCAGCTGGCCCGGCTCTCCGGCGACGAGATCCGAAAGCTCATCGACGGCGCCACGTACCTGTTCACCAACGACTACGAATGGGACCTGCTGCTGAGCAAGACCGGCTGGACCGAGGACGACGTGATGGCCCAGGTCGGCCTGCGGGTTACGACGTTGGGCCCCAAGGGCGTCGACATGGTCTCCCCGGACGGCGCGTGCCTTCACGTCGACGTGGTGCCCGAGAACAGCAAGGTCGACCCGACCGGAGTCGGCGACGCGTTTCGTGCCGGTTTTCTCACCGGCCGCAGCGCGGGCCTCGACCTGGAGCGCTCCGCGCAGCTCGGTTCGCTGGTCGCCGTGCTGGTGCTGGAAACCAACGGCACTCAGGAATGGACATGGGAGCGCGACTTTGCGCTGTCGCGTCTCGGGGACGCCTACGGCCGGCAGGCGGCCGACGAAATCGGCGCTGCGCTATAGCTGAACCGGGTACACCGGCTCGCTGATCTGCGGAACGATGGTGCCCTCGACGAAGATCGCGTGCCACAGCATGAAGACCAGCACCGTCCACAGCCGGCGGCTGTGATCGCTGGTGCCGGCGAGGTGTTCGTCGAGCATCCGACGCACGGCGGCGACGTCGATCAGTTCGTCGGCCTGGGTGGTGCGCAGCATCTCGTGCGCCCAGTCGAGCAGTTCGCCCGCCTGGAGCCAATGCCGGATAGGAACGGGGAAGCCAAGTTTCGGGCGGTGCAACACGTGCGCGGGCACGATCGTCTCCAGCGCCCGGCGCAGCGCGTACTTGGTGGTGGTGCGGGTGATCTTCTGCTCCAGCGGAAGCCGCGACGCCACCGCGAACACCTCCGGGTCCAGGAACGGCACCCGAAGCTCCAGTGAGTTGGCCATCGTCATCTTGTCGGCCTTCACCAGGATGTCGCCGCGCAGCCAGGTGAACAGGTCGATGTGCTGCATGCGCGCCACCGGATCCCAGTCGCGTGACTGCTCGTACAGCGGCGCGGTGACGTCGGTGTGGGTCCACTGCGGACGGAAGATCTTCAGCACCGCCCGCAGCTGCGGATCGGAGAAGCTGCGGGCGTTGCCGTAGTAGCGCTCCTCGAGCGTCTGTGACCCGCGGTGCAGCAGGCTCTTGCCCCGCATCCCCTCCGGCAGCGGGGCCGACACCCTGCGCATCGACCGGCGCAGCCGGGGCGGAAGGTACTCGAAAGGCTTCAGCGACAACGGCTCCCGGTAGATGGTGTAGCCGCCAAACAGCTCGTCGGCACCCTCGCCGGACAGCACCACCTTGACGTGCTTGCGCGCCTCGCGGGCGATGAAGAACAGCGGCACCAGCGCCGGGTCGGCGACGGGCTCGTCGAGATACCAGACGATCTGGGGCAGCGCCTCGACGAACTCCGCCGGGCTGACGACCTTGGACACGTGCCGCGC
>JBAPQQ010000134.1:0-1903 GCA_049280695.1 Mycobacterium sp. | reverse complement strand
CCTGGCTTCTGCCAGCCGAGCCTGCGGGTTACGCACGCGGACTAGCCTAGAAACCGACATGTCCAACAGGTCCATCGCGGTGATCGGCGGCGGCGTCATCGGTCTGTCGGTCGCCCGGCGGCTCGCGCTGACGGGCCGCGCGGTGCGGGTGCACCGCAATCCTGCCGACCCCGGGGCGTCGTGGGTGGCCGGCGGGATGCTGGCCCCGCACAGCGAGGGCTGGCCCGGCGAAGAACAGCTGCTGCAGATCGGGCTGCAGTCGTTGGCGCTGTGGCACCGCGATTTCCTCGACGAATCGGTGATCACCGCGCGGGAGTCGTTGGTGGTGGCCGTCGACCGCGCGGACGCAGCAGACCTGCGCACCGTGGGAGAGTGGCTGGCGGCCCAGGGCCATCCGGTCGAGCTGACGACCAGTGCCCGCGATGTCGAACCGCTTCTCGCACAAGGTATTCGGCACGGATTTCGGGCCGGCACCGAGCTGGCCGTGGACAACCGCGCCGTGGTGAAGGCGTTGACCACGCACTGCGAGCGGCTGGGCGTGAAATGGGCCCCGGTGATCTCGGACCTGGCCGAGGTGGCCGACGTCGACGCCGTGGTGCTGGCCAACGGCATCGACGCGCCGGCGCTGTGGCCGTCGCTTCCGATTCGCCCAGTCAAGGGCGAGGTGCTGCGCCTGCGGTGGCGGTCCGGCTGTATGCCGGTGCCGCAAAGGGTGATTCGTGCTCGCGTGCACGGCAGGCAGGTGTATCTCGTGCCGCGTGCCGACGGGGTGGTGGTGGGTGCCACGCAGTACGAGCACGGCCGCGACACCGCGCCCGCGGTGACCGGGGTGCGGGAACTGCTCGACGACGCGTGTGCCGTGATGCCGGCGCTGGGCGAATACGAGTTCGTCGAGTGCGCCGCGGGTCTGCGCCCGATGACACCGGACAACTTGCCGATCGTGGGCCGGCTGGACGACCGGGTGCTGGCGGCCGTGGGCCATGGCCGCTCGGGCTTTCTGTTGGCACCATGGACGGCGGAGAGGATTGTCGCCGAATTGGATGCGCTGGTGAGGGCTACGTGATCGTTACCGTCAACGACGAACAGGTGGAGGTGGACGAGCGCACCACCGTCGCCGCGCTGCTGACCCGGCTTGGTTTTCCCGACAAAGGAGTGGCCGTCGCGGTGGACTGGGCGGTGCTTCCCCGGTCAGGCTGGGGCACAACGCTTTCCGACGGCGCTCGACTGGAAGTCGTGACGGCGGTGCAAGGTGGCTGAGCCTGTTGCCCTTCGCGCAAGCGGCACATCGACCGTGAAGCTCACCATCGCCCACCGCAGCTACACCTCACGGTTGATCATGGGCACCGGCGGGGCGAGCAATCTGACGGTCCTCGAGGCGGCACTGGTCGCGTCGGGCACCGAGCTGACCACGGTCGCAATGCGCCGGGTAGACGCCGCGGGCGGCACCGGGGTACTGGACCTGCTGACCCGGTTGGGCATCACGCCGCTGCCCAACACGGCGGGGTGCCGCAGCGCGGCCGAGGCCGTGCTCACGGCACAGCTGGCTCGCGAGGCGCTGCAGACCGACTGGGTCAAGCTGGAAGTGATCGCCGACGACCGCACGCTGTTGCCCGACGCCGTCGAACTGGTGCGCGCCGCGGAGCAGTTGGTGGACGACGGGTTCGTGGTGCTGCCCTACACCAACGACGATCCGGCCCTCGCGCGGCGCCTGGAAGACATCGGCTGCGCCGCAGTGATGCCTTTGGGCTCGCCGATCGGCACCGGGCTGGGGATCGCGAATCCGCACAACATCGAGATGATCGTCGATGCGGCCGGCGTTCCGGTGGTGCTGGACGCGGGGATCGGGACGGCCAGCGACGCTGCGCTGGCGATGGAACTCGGATGCGACGCGGTGCTGCTGGCC
>JBAPQQ010000133.1:0-3775 GCA_049280695.1 Mycobacterium sp. | reverse complement strand
GGCCTGCGCAGCCGCATCCAGCAGGCCCGCGTCGACCTGGCGTACCTCGCGCGCAGCCGGTGCGTGTCGCTGCGCGGCGAACTCGCCGAAGACACCGCGACCGTCGGTCGCCGCGGCATAGCCGCCTTCGAGGAGTACGTGGCCACCCGCGTCTGCGAGGTCGCCGCCGAGATTGACGACGGTGTCCGCGCTCAGCTCGCCGACCTGGCGGCTGAGTTCGGGCTGACTGCACCTGCCGACGGGCCGCCACCGCAGCTGCCGACAGTAGTCCGGCCGCTACTGCGCGCCGACATGGAAAGCCGGCTGACGGTGCTGTTCGGTGCCGTCCTCGGGACGGGCGTCGCCCTCACGTTCAGCCGGCTGTTCGCCGACGTGCTTCGGGCGTACACCACCGCCGGGGCAGCCGTGGGCGGCGCTGTCGGGCTCACGGTCGCCGTGTGGGTGGTGGGCGTACGCCGAACACTTCGTGACCACACGGTGCTGGACCGCTGGGTCGGCGACGTGATCAACGAGTTGCGGCCCGCGCTGGAGCAGCATGTGGCGACGCGGGTGCTGCACGCAGACTCGGCGCTGACCGGCCAGCTGATGGGACGGTACGAGGCGGCGTCGGCCACGGCAGCCGTCCGGGTGGCTGAAATCGACGACGAACTACGGGGGCACGCGAGGCGGGGCAGCCAGTTGCCGTCGCTGCAGAGCGCGTTGGCCGCGGTGAACGGCGAACTGAATCGTTCCTGTGAGTAATTCGGCCTCGGTCCGGTTAACCAGAGTAAAGGCGGTGGCGTTAACCTCTAGTTTAGGGACACCGCCCTTGCCAAAGTGACGCAGCGTGGCTGGCGTTCTGGCAGATGGAACCTCATAGCAGGAGTGATATTGATGACCTCAGCGACCATCCCCGGTCTGGACAATGCACCGACGAAACACGAGGGGTTGCTCGCCTGGGTGCGGGAAGTCGCCGAGCTCACCCAACCGGACCGCGTGGTGTTCGCCGACGGCTCAGAAGAGGAGTGCGCCCGGCTGACGGAGAAGCTCGTCGAAGCCGGCACCTTCGTCAAACTGAACGACCACAAGAAGCCCAACTCCTACGTCGCGAACTCGGATCCGTCGGACGTCGCCCGCGTCGAGTCCAGGACGTTCATCTGCACCGAGAAGGAGATCGACGCCGGGCCCACCAACAACTGGATGGACCCCGCGGAGATGCGGGGCATCATGTCCGACCTCTATCGAGGGTGCATGCGCGGCCGCACGATGTACGTGGTGCCGTTCTGCATGGGCCCGCTGGGCGCGGAGGACCCGAAGTTGGGCGTGGAGATCACCGACTCCGAGTACGTCGTCGTGTCGATGCGGACGATGACGCGGATGGGCGAGGCGGCGCTGGACAAGATTGGCGACGACGGGTTCTTCGTCAAGTGCCTGCACTCCGTGGGCGCCCCGCTCGAGCCGGGCCAGCAGGACGTGAAGTGGCCGTGCAACGACACCAAGTACATCACTCACTTTCCGGAGACCCGCGAGATCTGGAGCTACGGCTCGGGCTACGGCGGCAACGCGCTGCTCGGCAAGAAGTGCTACGCGCTGCGGATCGCTTCGGCGATCGCCCACGACGAGGGCTGGCTCGCCGAGCACATGCTGATCCTCAAGTTGATCTCCCCGGAGAACAAGGCCTACTACATCGCGGCGGCCTTCCCGTCGGCGTGCGGCAAGACCAACATGGCGATGATCCAGCCGACCGTGCCGGGCTGGCGCGCCGAGACGCTCGGCGACGACATCGCCTGGATGCGGTTCGGCAAGGACGGCCGGCTGTACGCGGTCAATCCGGAGTTCGGGTTCTTCGGCGTCGCGCCGGGCACCAACTGGGAGTCCAACCCCAACGCGATGAAGACCATCGCGGCGGGCAACACCGTGTTCACCAACGTCGCGCTCACCGACGACGGTGACGTGTGGTGGGAAGGTCTGGAGGTCGAGCCGCACCACCTGATCGACTGGAAGGGCAACGACTGGTACGAGCGCGAGACCGAAACGTCTGCCGCGCACCCGAACTCCCGCTACTGCACGCCGATGTCGCAGTGCCCGACGCTGGCCCCCGAGTGGGACGACCCGCAGGGGGTGCCGATCTCGGCGATCCTGTTCGGTGCTCGTCGCAAGACCACCGTCCCGCTGGTCACCCAGGCCACCGACTGGCAGCACGGCGTGTTCATCGGCGCCACCATGGGATCCGAGCAGACCGCCGCGGCCGAAGGCAAGGTCGGCACCGTGCGCCGCGACCCGATGGCGATGCTGCCGTTCCTGGGCTACAACGTGGGCGACTACTTCCAGCACTGGATCGACCTCGGCAAGAACAACGACGAGTCCAAGATGCCGAAGATCTTCTTCGTCAACTGGTTCCGCCGCGGCGACGACGGCAGATTCCTGTGGCCGGGCTTCGGCGAGAACAGCCGCGTGCTGAAGTGGGTCATCGAGCGCGTCGAGGGCAGGGCCGGCGGCAAGAGCACGCCGATCGGAATCGTGCCCACCGCCGAAGATCTCGACCTCGACGGACTCGACGTCGAGGTCGGTGATGTGGAAGAGGCGCTGGCGGTCAACCCGGACGAGTGGCGTCAGGAACTGCCGCAGATCGAGGATTGGTTCGAATTCGTCGGCGAGAAGCTGCCTACCGGCATCAAGGACGAGTTCGACGCGCTCAAGCATCGCCTGGCCGAGTGATTTCGGCGCGGCTACGGGCGCTCAGCGAGCGTTAGCGCGCCGAAATCGCGACGCGCTCTCGGTCGATCTGGTCTAGCGCATATTGCGCAGCGCTCGCATTCGTCATGTTTCCGCCGGCATGGGCCAAGGCCTCATAGGCGTTGTCACCGAGCACTTGTCGAAGGTGCGCGATGGTGGCCGCGATCTCCGGGAAAACGGCCAGCGCGAATGTAGTGGCGGCGAATCCGACGATCATCGCGGCGGCCTCGTAATATCCGATCCGGTCGAAGTGCGCGGCGAGCGCTCCCAGCGGGCTGACCATGTGGGAGTAGCTGCCGGAGTCATAGAAGTTGTTGATCGCCAGGGTCAAGAAGTCGAGGGTGTCCAGAGGAGCGCCGTGAGTGGCCGCCAACGTCGACAAGTTCACCGCGAGGTATGACTCAGTCATTTTGTTGCCGCTGTCGTGCGCGATTTTCAGGCCGCGGCGAAGCGCTTCGTATGCCGCATCCGGACTGCTGTCGCGCAAGGCGTACCCGTACGCGAGTAATGCGTAGGACTCGGCGCCGGGGTTGTCGGTGGCTTCCGCGGCAGCCAAGAGGTCGTCGCACACCGCCGTTGCCTCATCGATCTTCCCGGCAGTAATCAACGCCATCACCATTGAGCCGCGGTTGTATGGGTTGACGCCCCGACCTTGATCAAATCGACTGCGGCACAGCGCCAACCACCGATCGGACAATCCCATCGTGATGTATGTACCGCCCAGCGCAGTCGGGTCGACGTCATAGAGCATGTGGTCGAAGTGGCCACTGTCGATGCTTGCGACGGCCGCGTCGGCATAGCGCAGGGCGGCGTCCAATTCTCCTGTTCGATAACAGTTTGCAGCGATTACGTACAGCTGGCCCAGCCGGTGATGTCCGACGGCTCGGGCGAATTCGATGAGCTCCGCCGCCCATACCGAAGGCTCGTGTAGCTCGATCCAGCCGCCGAGGAAGCCGGTGTAGACGGCGATGGTGGCTGCGGTGTCGAAGTCACGGTGGTCGGCGGCCCAGCGGAACGCCGCGCGCAGGTTGGCCAGCTCCGTGGTGAACCACGTGTAGGC
>JBAPQQ010000132.1:0-7661 GCA_049280695.1 Mycobacterium sp. | reverse complement strand
GTACTGGAGTCGTAATGGCAACTGATGCAGAGGAACTCGACGTCCAAGGCGTCAAGGTGCGGCTCACCAACCCGGACAAGATGTACTTTCCCAAGCTTGGGGCCAAGGGCACCAAACGCACACTGGTCAAGTACTATCGGGCTGTCGGCAGCGGTCCGATGCTCGCCGCATTGCTGAACCGGCCGACCCATTTGCAGCGTTTTCCGGACGGCATCGACGGTGAAGAGATCTATCAGAAGCGGATACCGAGGCATCATCCCGACTATCTGAAGACATGCCGGATCACGTTTCCTTCCGGGCGCACGGCGGACGCGCTGATGATCACGCATCCGTCGGCGATCGTCTGGGCCGCCCAGATGGGCACGGTCACGCTGCATCCGTGGCAGGTGCGGTGCCCGGACACCGAGCATCCCGACGAACTGCGTGTCGATCTCGACCCGCAACCGGGAACCGGGTTCAAGGAGGCCGGCGCCATCGCGGTCGACGTGTTGAAGCCACTGCTCGACGAGTTGGGGCTGGTCGGATACCCGAAGACGTCAGGCGGACGTGGGGTGCATGTTTTCCTGCGGATCAGGACCGACTGGGACTTCATCGCGGTGCGCCGGGCCGGCATCGCGCTGGCGCGCGAAATCGAGAGGCGTGCACCGGATCTGGTGACGACGTCGTGGTGGAAGGAGGAGCGGGGAAAGCGGTTGTTCGTCGACTTCAACCAGAACGCGCGCGACCGCACGTTCGCGTCGGCCTATTCGGTCCGCCGCACTCCGATTGCGACGGTGTCGACCCCGCTCACGTGGGAGGAACTCGCCGACGCCGACCCCGACGACTACACGATGGCGACGGTGCCGGATCTGGTTGCGCGACGGGCTGATCCGTGGGCAGACATCGATGCGAACAAGCAGTCGATCGAGCCACTGCTGGAGATGGCGAAGGCCGACGAAGAGCGCGGCCTGGGTGACATGCCGTATCCGCCGAACTACCCGAAGATGCCCGGTGAGCCGCCGCGGGTCCAGCCCAGCAAGAGGGTCGCGGCGAATTGGGACGAGAGTGGCAATCCGATCAAGAGCGACGGATGAATCTGGGCGTCAGGGGCAGCAGTCGGGGTCGAGGACCGCACACAGCGCACCGACAGCGTTGCGACGTGGTCGATGGTAGACGTTCATGCCCCGTCGAACCGATTCGACCAGTCCGGCCCGGCGGAGTTGGCCGAGGTGGTGGCTCACCGTCGACTCGGTCAAACCCAGCGCCTTGGCCAGGTCGCCGCTGTTCTCCTCCCCCCCAGACGAACCGAACAGGTACGACATGATCTTGACCCGCGCCGGATCGGCGAGCGCCTTCAAGCGAAGAGCCACATGTAGCGCGTCGTCGTCGCTCATCGGCCCGGCGGCCACCGGTGCGCAGCACACCGGGGCAGATATGTCGATCGTCGGCAACGTCTTGGGCACGATTCGATCCTGCCACAGGTCTTGACATATATCAAAAAGGTCGGCACCATGGCGGCAGGTCGTAAGTTCGATATATGTCTCACAAGTACGGAGGAACCATCATGTCCCGCGTTCAACTTGCCCTGAACGTCGAGAGCCTCGACGAGGCGCTGACCTTCTACGCCAAGCTGTTCAACACTCAGCCCGCCAAGGTCAAGCCGGGCTATGCCAACTTCGCGATCGCCGAGCCGCCGTTGAAATTGGTCTTATTGGAGAACCCGGGCAAGGGCGGAACGATCAACCACCTGGGCATCGAGGTCGGCTCCAGCGACACCGTCCACGCCGAGATCGCGCGCCTCGTCGGCGAGGGTCTCTTCACCGACGAGGAGATCGGGACCACCTGCTGCTTCGCCACCCAGGACAAGGTCTGGGTCACCGGTCCGGCCGGCGAGAAGTGGGAGGTCTACACCGTGCTGTCGGACTCGGAGACGTTCGGCACCGGTCCGGAACGCGCCGATGGCGACGACGGTGAGGCAGGCGTCTGCTGTGGCGGTTCTACCGTCGATGCTGCCGCGGACACCGCCAACGCCTGCTGTTGACGACGGTCCACTTCCCTCCTGATTAGATATCTGTCAATATTGATGGATGTCTAAATCGCAGCGGCTGCCGCTGGCTGATTCCGCGTCGTGCGCCTACGCGCCGATGGTGCGCGAGCCGTTGTCGGTAGGAGCGGCTGACGACGTCGCGGCCAAGCTCAAGGCGCTGTCGGACCCTGTCCGGTTGCGGCTGTTCAGCCTTGTGGCCAGCCGCGCAGGAAGCGAGGCCTGCGTCTGCGACATTTCCGGGGGTTTCGACGTCACGCAGCCGACCATCTCCCACCACCTGAAGGTGCTCAAGGACGCCGGCCTCCTGGCCTCCGAGCGTCGCGCTTCCTGGGTGTACTACTCGGTGGTACCCGAGGCGCTGCGGAACCTGTCGGCGTTGCTCAGCGCCGTCGCCGACGAGGTGGGCGCGGGAGTCGGGTCATGACGCACGCGGTCGAGAACGCCACCCATCCCGCCGTTGTCGCGAAGCTCCCGCGGCTGGATCGATTCCTTCCGCTGTGGATCGGCATCGCGATGGCCGGCGGGCTGCTGCTGGGACGGCTAGTTCCCGGCTTGAACATCGCCCTGAACCACATCCAGATAGACGGAATCTCGCTCCCTATCGCGCTCGGCCTGTTGATCATGATGTACCCCGTGCTGGCCAAGGTCCGCTACGACCGGCTGGACACGGTCACCGGCGACCGCAAGCTCCTTGTCAGTTCCGTGGTGCTCAACTGGATGCTCGGCCCCGCGCTGATGTTCGCGTTGGCCTGGCTACTGTTGCCCGACCTGCCGGAGTATCGCACCGGCCTGATCATCGTGGGCCTGGCCCGCTGCATCGCCATGGTCATCATCTGGAACGACCTGGCGTGCGGGGACCGCGAAGCGGCGGCTGTCCTCGTCGCGCTGAACTCGATCTTCCAGGTCGTGATGTTCGCCGTGCTGGGATGGTTTTACCTGTCGGTGCTTCCCGGTTGGCTTGGCCTGGAACAGACCACGATCAGCACCTCGGCGTGGCAGATCGCCAAGTCGGTCCTGATCTTCCTCGGCATCCCGCTGCTCGCGGGGTATTTGTCGCGGCGGTTGGGCGAGAAGGCGAAGGGCCGGAAGTGGTATGAATCCACCTTCTTGCCGAAGATCGGTCCTTGGGCGCTGTACGGCCTGCTGTTCACTATCCTCATCCTCTTCGCCCTGCAAGGCGATCAGATCACCGGCCGGCCGTGGGACGTGGCCCGTATCGCGTTGCCCCTGCTCGCCTACTTCGCCATCATGTGGGGCGGCGGATACCTGCTCGGCGCTGCCCTCGGCCTGGGGTATCAACGGACCACCACGCTGGCATTCACCGCCGCCGGCAACAACTTCGAACTGGCCATCGCCGTCGCCATCGCGACTTACGGCGCCACCTCCGGCCAGGCTCTCGCAGGCGTCGTGGGACCACTCATCGAAGTCCCGGTTCTCGTCGCCCTGGTCTACGTCTCGCTGGCCCTGCGACGCCGCTTCCGGCAAAACCCGGCATCGGCGGTTGCCATCGATCGGAGCACGCATCGGAGCACGCAATGAACGACGGTCGCGCCGCCAAACCCGCAGTGCTCTTCCTGTGCACACACAATGCAGGTCGCTCCCAGATGGCCCTCGGTTTCTTCAACCATCTCGCCGGCGACAGCGGCATCGCGTGGTCGGGCGGATCGGAACCCGGAGACCAGATCAATCCGTCCGCGGTCGCGGTGATGGCCGAGGTCGGCATCGACATCGCCCGCGAGTTCCCCAAGCCGTGGACCGACGAGATCGTCCAAGCCGCCGACGTCGTCGTGACCATGGGGTGCGGCGACGCCTGCCCCTTCATTCCCGGCAAGCGCTACGAGAATTGGGAACTCCCCGATCCCGCCGGGCGAGACGTCGACGCCGTGCGCCCGATCCGCGACGAGATCGAGGAGCGCGTCCGACACCTGCTCGACCAACTCGGCATCGACCCTGTCGCCTGACAACCGAACCCGCATGCCACGACGGCGCCGTGCGTGAACGACGGAGGCTTCACACCGCGGATCGTCCGGCCGGCGGTTGTGCCGCCGCGTCCTTCAACTCCAGGTAGGCCTGATGCGTGTGACGCGCGAGCTCCGGCAGATCGTCGAACGCCGCGGCGTTGGCGACGAACCCGAAGTCCATACGGTCGTGGTAAGAGGTGAGCGTGGCGTTCAATCCGATCGACGCGGCGAGCGCGGAGACCGGATAGATGTCGACGAGTCGCGCGCCGTTGAGGTACCGCGGCTCAGCGGCACCCGGCACGTTGGAGATGGTGAGGTTGCACGCCGGGCGCGCCAAGCGGTCCAGGTGCGTCGTGGCGGCCAGGCCGGCCAGCGCGACGAGCCCGATCGCGTAGGTGAACGCGGCCTCGGTCGACATGGCGCGCAGTTCCTTCTTGCAGGCGCCGATCGACTTCACCACTTGCCGGAACCGCTCCGGCACGCTGGCGGTCGGCTCGCCCAGCCGGACGAACATCGCCGAAACCCGGGTGCCGACCGTGGCGTCGTCTTCGGCGCGCAGCGACACCGGACACATTGCGATGAACGGGTGCGCGAAGGCACGGCCGCCCTCCCGCAAGTAGGCGTGCAGGCCCGCGTCGACCAGCGTCACCGCCACGTCGTTCAGGGTCGCGCCG
This sequence comes from Mycobacterium sp., assembly GCA_049280695.1. GTDB lineage: Bacteria > Actinomycetota > Actinomycetes > Mycobacteriales > Mycobacteriaceae > Mycobacterium. The sequence continues at coordinate 3,000 of JBAPQQ010000132.1, read as the reverse complement.
CTGCGCCGGGCGATCTCGTGCATCTCGTCGAGAGGCAGCGACAGCGTCGCGAACCGGCGCCCCACGGCGAGCGGTTCGTTGGTCGGCGCCCGGTTCGCGATGAACGGCAGGCTGCCGTCGAGATGCGAGCCCGCAAGTCCGGCCACCGTCTTGCGCAGCGCGCCGATCGACACCTGGTTGATCGCCCCGACCTGGGTGACCGCGGCGTGGATCGAGTCCGCGATCCTGCGCGCAACCGATGTGGGCGGGTGCGGCGGGGATGCGGGCACGCCGAGCGCAAAACCGGGCGGAAGGACTTTCCGCTCATCGGAGGTGCTCAGCCCCGCGTACAGGCTTCTCATGCCCGAGGCGCCGTCCATGATCGAGTGGTGGATCTTCGTGTAGAGCGCGAACATGTCGCCCGGAACCCCGTCGATCACCCAGCAGCGGAACAGCGGACGGTCGCGATCGAGGGCGGGCTCGTGCAGGTCGGCCACCAGCCGCAGCAGGTCCTCGTAGGCGGCGTCGGCGGGCAGCGACAGATGCTGCACGTGATGGTGCGCGTCCCAGGCGGCCACCTCCCGGAAGTGCGGAGCGCCACCGACCAGCAGCTCCGGGACATAGTTGAACGGTGCCACCGGCGGGTAGGCGCGGTAGGCCTCCACGATTTCCCGCACGACGGATGCGCCGCCCGGCGGCTTCTGGAACAACAACATCGCCCCCACATGCGTCGTGCCGGCCGGTGACTCCATCAGCAGCCACGAAAGGTCAATCGGCGGAATGGGTTTGGTGACGGCTGAAGTCCTCCGGTCTGTCATGGCGGCTCTTTCTATCCGAAGTCGAGACGGACGTTCCTCTTCTCCCAGCACCGCCGGCCAGAGCATTAGGGCTTCAGGGCGGCTGTCGAAAGTCGCTTGGACGTGGTGCCCGGCCGGTGGTGCAGCGCAGGATGGTTGAGGTGACGACCGTGATCCTGATTGTCCTTGCGCTGTTGGCCGCCGGCATAGTGATCGACCAACTTTTCCGGCTGAAGAAATGGCTGAACCAAGCACCGCCGAAGCCAACGGATCGCGAACCCCCTGACGGGCAACTATGAGCCTGTTCGCGCCGGGCGCCGCCAGCGGGCCGATTTTCATAACTGCCCCGTCGGCCGCCTTACGGCCTATCATCACCGGATGACCATCGACCTGGCCTCACCGCGACGGATCGTGAGGTGGCTGTGCGCTGCGCTGCTCACCGCCGGCGTAATGCTCGGCCCGCCAACGGGTATTCCGTCGGCTTCGGCCGACTGCCACGATATCGAGGTGATCTTCGCGCGCGGCATGACCGATCCGCTGGGGCCGGGGCCGGTGGGCGCGGCCTTCGCCGACTCGCTCCGGTCGAAGGTGGGCGGCAGGTCGGTCTCGGTATACGGGGTCAACTATCCCGCCACGGCCAACTTTCTCGGTGTCGCCGACGGCGTCGTCGATGCCAACAACCGCATCAACGACATGACGGCGAACTGCCCCGGCACCCGGTTGGTGCTCGGCGGCTTCTCCGAGGGCGCGGTTGTGATGGACATGCTGGTCCTCGGTGCCGTTCCGGGCCTCGGCGCGATACCGGGCGTCGGCGCGATACCGAACCTGAACGCCGTGCCCGGATTGGACGCCATCCCAGGGTTGACGTCCGTACCCGCGATGGGCGCCATCGGCCCGCTGGCACCCAACGACCACATCGCGGCGATCGCGGTCTTCGGCAATCCGCTCGACAAGGTCAGCGGTTCGCTGGGGGTGCAAAGCCCCGCGTACGGAGGACGGACAATCGATCTGTGCCACGCCGCCGACCCGGTGTGCGGGGACGGCAACGACATGAATTCGCACCATCTTTATGTGCCCACGCTGACGGACCAAGCGGCCACGTACGTCGCCGGGATGGTGTAGCGGCTCAGTCGCCGGTGCGCTCGACGCGCGAGTCGAAGTCGCTGGCGAACGGGCACGCACCCGTCAGCGTGTAGTGGCCGCGTCCGGTCAGCAGCGCGATCGGATCCTGTTTCGGCTGCGGCAGTGGGTATTCCAGACTGATCTCGCGGTTGGCGCTGCCACCGTTCTGGCACTCGGCGTCGCTCGTGGTGTTGGTCAGCACCCACTTGTCGTTCGAGAACAGCAGGTTCTTCACGTCGTCGGGGTTCTGCCAGAAGCTGAGGCAACGGTCACCGGTGCGCAGGCAGTAGCTTTGGATGTCGAAGCTCGCCGCAGCGGTGCGGCGGTCGGTCACGTAGTTGTCGGTCTCCTGATAGCGGCCGTGGAGCGACTGTGCCGGTGACACCACGCGGGGCGGCTGCCTTTCCGGATCGGCGATCGCTACGCCGTCCTGGACCCCTCCGGTGCGGGTGAACCCGACTTGCTGATTGCGAGCACAGCTGGTTGTCGACCGAACGATGTAGTCGCCCTGCAGCGATCCGTCCGACCGTTGCTCCAGCGACAGCGATTCCCAGTATTCGGTAGGGGCGTCCTGGCATGTTCCCGATGTCGCATCGACCGACGTCCAGCGCCCGCCGATCTTGTCGAGCACCAGTGCCGACACCGTCGACTCGGATCCGCTTATCTTCGAGGCGGTGGCGACACATACGCCGTTTCGGCACGCCGACTTGATCACCCACTTCTCCTGTCCACCCGGCGCATTCGCGTAGGGCTGCCCGTTAGGCCTTGTCGCAGAGGCGAATTCGACGGCGTAGGTGCCGTCGATGGGCCCACCCGGACGTGGGTTCTGGCCACCGCCGTTAACCGCAATGAACAGCGTGACGAGCGCGACGATCAGCAGCAGGACACCAATCGGGATCACTATCCCTTTGCGTCGCCACCACGGCCACGACGTCTCCCCGTCCGTCAGGCGGCCGGGTTCAGGTGGCGAGACCGGGGGACGCACGTCGGGCGGACGGTGCACGGTGGGCGACGACGGCCCGACGAGAGGCTCGGCCGGGCGGTGTCGGGTGGGAGCCCAGGCTTCGTCCACGTTCTCGGTGGGACGGTTATGGGTGCGGGC
>JBAPQQ010000131.1:0-3305 GCA_049280695.1 Mycobacterium sp. | reverse complement strand
TCAGCGACGTGCCGCCGACGTACTCCATCACGATGTAGCCGACCGGCTCCCCGTGCTTGTCCGGGTGCTGGACGAAGTTGAAGATCTTCACGATCGACGGATGCGTGACCTCCGCCAGGAACTGCCGCTCGGCCATCGCGATCGCCTGCGCTTCGGCGTCACCGGCGTGCACCAGGCCCTTGAGCACCACCGGCCGCTCGTTGACGTTGTGGTCGACGGCCAGGTACACCCAGCCGAGCCCGCCGTGAGCGATGCAGCCCTTGATCTCGTACTGCCCGGCGACCTTGTCGCCCGGCCCCAGCTGCGGCAGAAACGAATACTGGCTTCCGCAGTGCGGGCAGTAGCCCTCGCTCTTGGCTTCGGCTTCGGCCGTCGAGCGCCCGACCGGCCGCCCGCAGTTCCAGCAGAACCGCTTCGACTCGGCGACAACGGGATTCGTCATCAACGCCGCCAGCGGATCCTTCTCCCGAACCCGCGGGATCTCGACCAGCCCGCCGCCGAGCCGACGGTTGGGCGACAGGTGGCGCGTAACCGCGGTGGTGTGATCGTCGACAGTGGTGGACTCGGTGCTCTCCGAGTCCAGGTCGACCTCGGGCCTGAAGATTGCCTGCGTGGCCATCGGGCGCAGGGTCGACGACGTGTCCTGGGCGTCGTCGATCCCGAACGCGGCCGGCTGTGTGCCGACTACCTCGTCTCCGTCGTCGCCCATCAGTCCGAATACACCGGGGTCGGGGGCGCAGGCGTCGGGCCCAGCACCGTCAGCCACTTGCGGTAGAGCGCATACCACGTTCCGTCGCGGCGGATCCGCTCGAGTGTGCCGTTGACGAACCGTACGAGTCCGGTATTGGCCAGGTTCATCCCGATGCCGTACGGCTCTTCTTCGAGATCGGGTCCGACGATGTGCAGGTACGGGTCCTGCGACACCAGGCCGGCCAGGATGGCGTCGTCGGTGCTGACTGCGTCGACCTCCCGCTGCTGAAGTGCGACGAGGCAATCGGCCCACGTCACCACCGCCACGATGATCGGGGCAGGGCTGATCTGCTCCAGCCGGTTGATCGACGTGGTGCCGCGGGCCGCGCACACCCGCCTGCCGGACAGATCCGCGGCCTGCCGGATCGCCGAATCCCGCGGCACCAGGATCCGCTGGTTGGCCGTTAGATACACGGTGGAGAACGCCACCTGCTTACGCCGCTCGCAGGTGATGGTCATGGTCTTGACGACGATGTCGACGGCGTTGTCCCGCAGGGCGGTGATCCGCTCGGCAGACGACAGGATCCGGTATTCGACCTGCGACGGCGTGCCGAAGATGTCACGCGCCACCTCCCCGGCGATGTCGACGTCGAAACCGGTGATCTCCCCGGTGATCGGATCCCGGAAGCTGAACAAGTTGCTGCCGATGTCGAGTCCGACCAGGAGTCGGCCGCGCTGTTTGATCGCGGCGACGGCCGCGTCGGCCTCCTCACGGGTCGGGAACGGCCGCAGGCTCGCGGTGCGGTCGCAGTTGCCGTCGGTGTTGCTGGGCGGGTTCGGCTCCGGTGACATCTCCTCCATGCCGGCCGGCGTCGGCGGCGCCAGCGTCAGCGACGGCTGAGCGGTCAGCGTGTCGGACTTGCCGCAGCCCGCGAGCACCAGCATCCCCACGGCCAAGACAACGAGGTTCTTCCTCATCAGTGTTTGTTTCTTCTTCGCGCAAGCGCTCATCAGCGGTACTCGCTCATCCTCGGCCACAGCCCGACCGTCACCGCCAGCGCCGCGACCACCGACAGCACCACCGCGCCGACCGTCGCACCCGCCAGCACCGCCCGGGCGTCGACGATGTCGTTGCGCAACTGGCGTCGGCTCTCCTTGATCCCGTTGTTCAGCGCGTCTTCGAGCCGGTCGAACGCCGGCGTCGAATCCTGCTCGCCGGTGCCGAGCGCCACCTGTGTCGCAGCCTGATAGTTGCCCACCGCGATGTAGGAGTTGATCCGCTCGTCAGCCTCCCGCCACCGCGACAGCAGGTCGTCGGCGTTGCGCAGGTCGGACCGGTCGATCGCGTCCTTGCGGTTGGTGTACTCGGTGAGCTGCTGATGCATCGTCTCGATCCGCTGGTAGTACGACTGCTTGCGAATGTCTTCGTCGCCGCGCCGGATCAGCGCCAGGGTCTCGTCCGCGCGGGCCTGCTGAGCCATGATCGCGAGGTTGGTGATGGTTTTCAACGAATCGGCGGCCGTGCCTTTGGCGCTGCGGCTGTCGGTGGTGGAGATCGCCAGCACACTCCCCACCCAGACCACCATCAGCAGCACGGCCAGACCGCCGGCCACGAAGCCGAAGTTCAAGCGGCGCTGCGTCTTCCGCGCCAGCCAGCGGTTCGCGTAGGCGCCGAAGAGCAGCGTCGCCGCGACCAACAGGATCAGCAGCGTGGGGATGTGCGTGGACGACGTGGTCTGCTCGTCCACCCGCGCCGAGGTCTGGTCGTACAGCCGTTGCGCATCGGGCAGGATCTGCTGCTGCATCATCGCCGACGCTTCCGACAGGTACGAGGAGCCGACCGGGTTACCCGCCCGATTGTTGGTCCGTGCGACTTCGACCAGCCCGGTGTATACGGCCAGCCGTGCGTTGATCCGGCCCAGCAGCTCCAGCATCGGCGGGTCGGTCAGCCCGCTGGAGGCCTTGGTGAGCGCCACCGCCGCGTCGGCGATGGCCTGCTCGTAGCGCTGACGCACTTCGCGCGGCTCGGCGCCTGCGATGAACGCGGTGGCGGCCGAGGCGTCGGCCACCGACAGCCTCGTGTACAGCTGCCCGGCGGCGAATGCCAGCGGCTCGGTGTGGTTGAGCACGGTGGTCAGCGCCTGCTGGCGGCTGTCGATCGTGCTCGCGGTGCCGAATGCGCTCAGTGTCACCAACGCGATCAGCACCATGCCGCTGACCAGGATGCGCCCGGGCGTCGTGGTCCAGAACCACCAGCGGGGATGGGCGGGGACCACCGCTGCCTGCGACGGGGCCGGCTCCGTCGACGGATGCGCCAGCTCCACGGTCACCGGTGTGTGCCCTTCATGCGAACGTTTCCGCCCAATCTATGAGTGAATTCTAAGAGATCGCAGCACGGCTTGCGTTGCTTCTGATCTGCCCGCCTGCTGTCGTCGTTCCTTATCCTGATGATGTGCGTGGCGACGGTGACGGCTGGGTGATGTCGGACTCCGGCGCCATGTTCTGGGGCCGGCACGGCGCGGCCGGGCTGCTGCTGCGGGCGCCGCGGCTGGACGGCGGCAGAGTGGTGCTGCTGCAGCACCGGGCGGTGTGGAGCCATCAGGGCGGCACTTGGG
>JBAPQQ010000130.1:0-2439 GCA_049280695.1 Mycobacterium sp. | reverse complement strand
GTTTGTGGCGTGTCCGTTCGGGGCGCCCGGACAACGCATGTATCGCACCGGGGACTTGGTGGCGTGGGGTGCCGACGGGCAGCTGCAGTACCTCGGCCGCGCCGATGAGCAGGTCAAGATCCGCGGGTATCGCATCGAGCTCGGTGAGGTGCAGGCGGCGCTGGCCGGCTGTGAGGGCGTTGAGCAGGCGGTGGTGATCGCCCGTGAGGACCGCCCCGGCGACAAGCGCCTCGTCGGCTACATCACCGGCAGCGCCGACCCGGCCGGCATCGGTGTCGCGCTGGCCGAGCGGTTGCCCAGCTATATGGTTCCGACCGCGGTGGTGGTGCTGGAGGCGCTGCCGCTGACCCCGAACGGCAAACTCGACGCCCGTGCCCTGCCGGCACCGGAGTACACCGATGGTGATCGGTACCGCGCCCCGGCCACCCTCACCGAGGAGCTCCTGGCCGGGATCTACGCCCAGGTGTTGGGTCTGGATCGGGTCGGGGTCGAGGACTCGTTCTTCGAGTTGGGTGTGGATTCGTTGTTGGCGATGCGTCTGGTCGCGGCGATCAACAAGTCGTTGGATACCCATGTGGCGGTGCGCACGTTGCTGGTCGCGCCGTCGGTGCGTGGGCTCAGTGAGCAGTTGGGCCGACAAGACAGCGCTTTGGAACTGGTGCCCGTGGAGATCTTCAAGCAGGGCAGCGGTGTTCCGCTGTGCTGTGTGCATGAAGGGAACGGGCAAAGCTATGCGTATCGGGGCCTGAGCGATTATCTGGATTGCCCGATCATCGGGATCAACCAAATCCCGCAGGACGGTGAACACGAGCCGGCCTCGATTCGGGACATGGCCAAAACCTATGCCGATCGGCTCCAAGCCGTTCACCCAGAGGGGCCCTACAACTTGTTGGGCTGGTCGTTCGGGGGCCCGGTCGCCCACGAGCTGGCCATCGAGCTACGCCGACGCGGACATGTGGTCCACCGGCTCATCCTGCTCGACCCCGTGCTGCGGCCCAGCGGCTCACACCACGCTTTAGAGGAGAACCCGGGCGAGCATCGCCTGCTGGACCTGTTCTTGCGCTCCAGCGGTATCAACATCGCCGAACAATCCCAGCCGCTGACCTATCAGCGCGCTGAGGAGTTGATCCGTGATCATGGACACGCCGTGGAGTTCGTGTTGCCGCCCCGGCAGATCTTCGACTTCGCGGTGCACAACCACAACATCAACGAGTCGCTGCTCCGAGAGCACGTCCCCGACGTATTCGACGGCGACATGATCATATTCTCCGCCACCCGAGACGACGACGCCGACAGCGACCCGCGAAATTGGCACCAGTACGTGGCTGGCGACATCACCGTATACCCGGTCGACTGCGGACACGACGAAATGATGACCCCCCAATCACTTGCCATCTACGGCCCACAACTCAACCACTCACTCCAAACCTAAGGCGGCGACCGCAATTGGGGGAACTCTCGAAATCGTGTTCAGAGGCGGTGTGATGGATTTTCTCCGGACGACCGAGCTGGCCGAAAGCGTTGCCGCACCCGATCTTCTGGACGATTCCTCGTGCTCCGGGACTGAGGCGCGTCGGGTCGTGCTGTTCGTATTGGGTGTCGGCCGGTCCGGATCGTCGGCACTGACGCGGGTCCTTTCGCTGTGCGGTGGCACGCTTCCGGCCGGGATGAGGCGCGCCGACTGGAACAATCCGCGTGGGTATTGGGAACCCCGCGCAACCCTCAGTCTCAACGAAGCGATCCTGCGCCGGCAGGGCAGCGCGGGGTTCGACTTTTCGCTGCGCTTGCTGGAAGAAGGTGCGTTCGACGCCGACGAGAAGGCCGCCTGCATCGCCAAGATGGGAGCCTTTCTCAATAGGCTGCCGGTCGCGCCGCTTGTGGTGATCAAGGATTCGTACATCACGAATCTGTCCGGCATGTGGTTCGAGGCGGCGCGTGTGACCGGACTCGACGTCACGGCTGTGATTACCGTGCGCCATCCGCACGAGGTCATCGCGTCGCAAGCGGCGGCCGGTCCGATGTCGCCGGAGCTCACGAGTGCCGTATGGTTGAAATACGCCCTGTTGGCCGAGAGACACACCCGGGGCCTGCCGCGCGTTTTCGTCAGCTACGCCAACCTCCTCCACGACTGGCGCCGGGAACTAACGCGGATTTCCAAGACGCTCGCGATCGACCTCCACCCTCGCGACAAGCCGGCCATCGAGGAGTTCCTCACGCCGGAACTTCGTCACCAAAGACACTCTGGCCCGGTGACAGAACGCTTTGGAGCAGATTGGCTGCCCGCAGTTTACGAAGCGATGCACGCAGCCGCGCGCGACGAACCCTGGGATGAGTCCGTGCTGGATCGCGTTTTTGAGGAGTATCGGGTGGCCGAAGACGACTTCCGTACGGCGTTCGAGAATTACCACGCGCTGGTGTCCATGGGCGTGGACCGCGTGT
>JBAPQQ010000129.1:0-2150 GCA_049280695.1 Mycobacterium sp. | reverse complement strand
GTCCGGGGTTTCGGCAAAGTTCTTGAAGTGACTTCTGACGTTGGTCAGTAATCGGTGGACGGCGCAGGGCTCCCGCGCCGCCGACTATCGACATAGTGAGCTGCAGCGATAGCTATGGCTTTGTGGCGTTTCGCTACTGGCCTGTACCGGCCTGTCGAGGACGACGAAGTTTTCGGTGCTCATGAGTGCCGCGAGCGAACACCACCTCGCCTGTCGGGACACCGATCAGCAAAGGCGGACCGAATGTCGATGGGCGGCGGTCCGCCCCTGGCGGTGCACTGCCTGCTCAACGACATCGCCGAATGGGGGTGGCCGGAAGCACCCGAACGCCGCCTGGTGTTTCGCTCCGACATCCCCAAGCTGCCCCGGGCGTTGCCCCGCTACCTCACCCCGGACCTGGACCGGCGCCTGACCCAAGCGCTGCAAGCCTGGCCCGACAGGTTGCCCTGCCGATGCGTTGCTGCTGCAACGCGCCACCGGTCTGCGCATCGGTGAGCTCGTCGACCTGGAATTGGACTGCGTGCACGAGATCCCCGGCCAAGGGGCATGGCTGAAGGTGCCGCTGGGCAAGCTGAACACGAACGCATGGTGCCTCTCGATGAGGAAACCGTTGCGCTGATCGACCGCATCGTCGCCCATCGCTCACCCGGGCGGCCGCTGCCACACCCGCGCACCGCACGACCCACCGATTTCCTGTTCACTCACCACGGCCGGCGCCTGACCGTCCACCATGTTCGCGACGTCATGACCCGCGTTACCCGCGATGCCGGTCTGCCGCACACAACCCCACACCAGCTGCGCCGCACCTACGCCACCGCCCTGGTCAACGCCGGCGTCTCCCTACAAAGCCTGATGAACCTGCTCGGGCACGTCTCGGCCGAGATGAGCCTGCGCTACGGACGGCTGTTCGACTCCACCGTCCGCACCGAATACGAGCGAGCCTTGACCGCGCGAAAGCCCACCTCGGCACCTTGCCCGCCGAGCCACCACGCGGACACACTCAACTACCGATCGTCGACGGCGACTGGAGACAGGGCCCGCGGTCAAGGCCCGCCTCGCCGGTGGCTTCTGCATCCGCGCCCAGGTTCAAGGCCCGTGCGCCTACGCCAACATTTGCGAGCACTGCCCCAACTTCCGCACCGACACCGGCTACCTGCCCATATTGGCTGCCCAGCGCGCCGACACCGAAACACTGGCCCGCGACGCCGAAGCCCGCGGCTGGACCGGCGAAGCCGAACGCCACCGCCGGCTCATCGAACGGCTCGACGCCCACATCAGTCAGACACAAACCGGATGACCGCCGAACAATGCCGCCAACACGTCGAAGATGCCTGTGGCGCAATCATTCTCGCCGGTCAACTCGTCACCTCAGACGAGGTCGCCGAGCGCACCGGGCTCGGGCGAGCCACCCTCTACCGCAACCCCGACTTGCGCACCATCATCGAAGAACACCGCGCCCACGGCAGGGAAGCACACACCCTTTCCGGCCTGACCACCGAAATCGCCCATCTCCGCACCGCACTGGACGCCGTTGCTGCCACCGTCCGCCGCCTCCGTAAGCCACAACACTGAGCCGCGGCAACGCTCAAACCCCCAAACCGCCCCAGGATTAGCCGGATAACCGCAGTCCAAGGGAGTCGTGGAGAACCTCTGGCGGCTACGCCCAGGATGACCTGGCGGCGCCGTTGTTGACCGAGGCTGCGGTCACCGGCGAGGTGCTGGGTCTGCGGGCTCTCAATGCGCAGGCGATCGCCTGGTGTACCGAGGTCAATGCCGCAGTGCCTTCGGAGATCTGCGCGGTGCCCGATCAGCGACTGGCCGAGGAACGCCACATATTGAAGCCGTTGCCGTCGTTTCGACTGGAGATCGAGGCAGCATCGGTGCGGCGCAAGGTCAACGGCCTGTCGTGCATCCGGTATGGCTCGGCCCGCAACTCGGTGCCCACCCGCTCTGGTTGCTTCGACGGTGGCCGTGGTCGTCGATCACGGCGCGCTGATCATCGCGGAACCGTCTACGGGGGTGATCGTGGCTGAGCACGAGTTGGTCGGCCCGGGTGAGACCTCGATCCGTGATGAACACTATGACGGTCCCAGACCCGCGCTTTCACGCGGACGACGCCCGAAAACCCGAGCCGAGAAACGGTTCTGCGC
>JBAPQQ010000128.1:0-1931 GCA_049280695.1 Mycobacterium sp. | reverse complement strand
CCGCAGGACGGTGTATCCGGCGAATGCCGTGTCGGCAGCTAACGGCATGGGCACGTTTTACCCACATGGCGGCCTTGCCTAACCTGGTGGAGCGAAGAACTCGAGCGCGATGCCGTCGGGGTCGCGGAAGCTCAGACCCGATCCGTAGCCGGCGTCGACGATGCCGCCGTGGCTGATGCGGAGCTCGTTGAGCCGGTCCATCCACTTCTCCAGCTCGCCCCTGTTCGCGCACCCGAATCCCACGTGATCGAGTCCGACCCGGAACTCGCTGAACCTCTCGTCGGGCACTCCGCGTTCATGTTGGTGGATGCCGAGCAGCGTGCCGCCGTCGAGCAGCCAGACGAGGTGGCGGAAACCCGCGTCGGTGTGTTCGTCGAGAACTGGATCGGCGCCCAGGAGTCGCCGATACCAGGGGCCGCTGACTTCCATGTCCTTGACCGTCAGCGCGACGTGCGCGAGCCCGGGGAAGTCGGGCATGGGTCCTCCGTGAATAGACTGCTGTTGTGTCTGGCACTAATGCTGTCACCATCCTCTCCGCAAGCGAGAGCTGGGACTTGCTGTCGAGCGTAGCTCTGGGCCGCTTGGTCACCAGCGTCGATGGTCGGCCTGAGATCTTTCCGGTCAACTTCGCGGTTCAAAACCGCTCCGTGCTCTTTCGTACCGCGGAAGGAACGAAGTTAACGAGCGCCGTGATGACCAACGAGGTCTTGTTCGAGGCTGACGCGTACGACGCCGCGCAGGGCTGGAGTGTCATCGTGAGGGGCAGAACCCGCACGCTGCGGTCTGACGAGGAGATCGAAGAGGCGGACCGCGCTGGTTTGGTGCCGTGGATCGCGACGGCGAAAGCCCACTATGTGCGCATCGCGCCGATCATCTCCATCACGGGCCGTCGTTTTCGGTTCGGCCCCGAGCCGGATCGCGGTGGCTAGCTGCGCTCAGACGATTCGCCGGCCCCGACTGGCGCGAGAGCGCATGTCCCACAGGTACATCTGGTAGCCGAGCAGCCACAGTTGTCGCGGTATCACCCGATCCGCCAATCTCAGCGTCGTCAGCAGCAACTCGAATCGCCGTTGCTGCCGCTGCGTCCACGGCAACTGCATGTGCGCGCGGAACTCCGGTGGCAGAAACCCTGTCGTCGCAAAGAGGTTGAGCGGACCACCGATGGTCCGAAGCGGCCATGGCAGAAAGGCCATGCTGGCCACGCCGTAGAGGTGACGCCGCACCGGCGGATCGATCCTCAGCTCGTCGAGCGAACGCTTCCAGTACTCGTCGAATGCGAGGCGATCTGCCGGCCACATTCGTTCGGGCACCTGGAGCGTGGTGCCGAGCCGCTTGGCATCCTGATACACCGCATCCGCGACGTCGTCATCCAGTGGCCCGTACAGGAACTCGTGCTGGTCGACGAAGTAGCGGTACAGGCACGCGGCCACCCAAAGTTGTAGCTTCGGGTCGAATGCGTTGTAGGACACCGGGCTTTCGGCGGTCGAGCGGACTTGTGCGTGGGCGGTGTCGACAGCACGTCGGATCAGCTCCCGGTCCGCGTCGCTGCCTATCGTGGCTGCCGCCAGATAGGTGCCTGTGGTTCGCGCCCGCTTGAACGGATGCTTGTACACGTTGCCCGAGTCGACCGGGCTTTCCAGCACCCCGTATCCGACTCCGGGTGCCGACAGCTGCATGATCACATTCGCGGCCGGCAGCAACAGCGCCGCTGGGTTAAGCAGATCCGCGACTCGAGTCGGACGCCGCCTCATGCAGGCAGTACATCACGATGTGAGACGCTGCCGAAGTGTTTGGGCGCAGAACCGTCGGGCTGTGCGCCGGCTGGCTGGCAGACCTGGCGATTGCCGACCCGCATCGCCGTCACCCGGTCGCCGGGTTCGGCACGACGGCCGGTGCGCTGGAACGTGTGACGTATCGCGACGCGAAGTGGG
>JBAPQQ010000127.1:0-4033 GCA_049280695.1 Mycobacterium sp. | reverse complement strand
GTCGGCCGAGCAACAGCTGCACGCCGAGCGCATCCTCCGCCGGCTTCTCGCGGTGCAGGATCCACCCGCCCGGCGACTGGTGGGGCCACTCGAGCAACGCCGCCACGAGAAAGTCCCGGCCGCACGGCTGCGCCCGGGCGACATCATCGAAGTCCACGCCGACGAAGTGATTCCGGCGGACGCCCGCATCATCGAGGCATCGAACGTCGAGGTGGACGAATCGACGCTCACCGGCGAATCGCTCCCCGTGCCTAAGCAGACCCAACCCACGCCAGGTGCGCCGCTGGCAGAACGCGCCTGCATGCTCTATGCCGGTAGCACGCTGGTGGCGGGAACCGCGCTGGCTGTGGTGACCGCGGTCGGCACGCGCTCGGAGATGCGCCGAACGCTCGCGCTGGCACCGACAAAGTCCCGGGAGATCGGCTTGCAGCGGCAGCTGAGCCGAATCACGCGGCGTGCGCTGCCGTTCAGCGTGGGCGGTGGCGCACTAGTCGGGCTCTTCAGCGTTTTCCGCGGTACTCCGTTGCGCGAGGCGGTCGGCAGCGCGGTCGCACTGACCGTCGCCGCGGTGCCGGAAGGGTTGCCTCTGGTGGCAACGCTCGCGCAGCTCGCTGCTGCCCGCCGGCTCAGCGGCGAGTCGGTGCTGGTCCGCAACGCGCATTCGGTCGAGGCGCTGGCCCGTGTCCAAGTGGTGTGCTTCGACAAGACCGGCACCCTCAGCGAGAACCGGCTGCAGGTCAAGGCGGTGCGCCCAGCGGCGGGTCGCAGCGCCGACGAGGTGCTCGAAGCGGCCGCCACGACCATATTCGTCAGGCCCGGGCATCGTGCTCATCACGCCACCGACGACGCGATCCGAAACGCCCTGCACCCCGCCGCGGGGGATGACAGCCCGCCCGCCCCGGTCGCCGACCGCGACGCCTTCCTGCCCTTCCAGTCGGGCCGTCCGTTCGCCGCGGCGCTGGTCGGGACGCGACTGACCATCAAGGGGGCCCCCGAGGTGCTGTCCTCGGCGCTGGCGGACGACCACAAGTCGATGGCGAAGACAATCGGGCGGATGGCGGCAGAAGGCCTGCGGGTGCTCGCCGTCGCGGAGCGGGACCTCACTGCCAGTGAGGCCGCCGCCGCCGTCGCCGACCCGGCCTTGCTGGAGAGCCTGTGCAAGTCCGGTTTGCATCCGGTGGGCCTTCTGGGTCTGGCAGATACTCCACGGGCCAGCGCGCAGGCAGTGTTGAAGCAACTGGCCGATCGCGGTATCGGAGTGCGGTTGATCACGGGTGATCACCCCGTCACGGCCGCTGTGGTGGCCAGCGAACTGGGTCTGGAAGTGAGCCCCGACCAGGTGGTCACCGGCAGCGAGTGGGAGACGTTGTCGACTGACGAACGAGCCGACGCGGTGTCGTCGAGGCTGGTGTTCGCCCGGATGACACCAGAACACAAGATCGACGTCGTCGACACCCTCGAGCGGATCGGCCTCGTCACCGCCATGGTCGGCGACGGCGCCAACGACGCTGCGGCGATCCGCGCAGCCAGCGTCGGCATCGGAGTGGCCGCGCGCGGCAGCGATCCGGCCCGCACAGCGGCCGACGTGCTGCTTCTCGACGGAAAGATCGAGGCGCTGCTCGATGCGCTCGACGAGGGCCAGCAGCTGTGGCGCCGGGTGCAGTCGGCGGTGTCGATGCTGCTCGGCGGCAACACCGGAGAGGTACTGTTCGGGCTGATCACGAGCCTGCTGACGGGTCGGTCGGTGCTCAACGCCCGGCAGATGCTGCTGGTCAATATGCTGACCGACGCGTTGCCCGCGGCCGCACTGGCGGTCAGCCCGCAGACGAGTACCGCCGAAGTCGATCGGGACGAGGCCGCGTTGTGGCGGGCCATCGCCATCCGCGGCGCGTCCACCACCGTCGGCGCGTCGTTGGCCTGGCTGATGGCGAGCGTGACGGGGACGCACCGGCGGGCGGCGACGGTGGCGTTGATCGGGTTGGTGTCCACGCAGCTGGCGCAGACCCTCGTCGACTCGCACGGCAAGCTCGTGGTCTTGACCACTGTCGGGTCGTATGCGGTTCTGGTGGGAGTGGTCAGTACGCCCGGGTTGAGTCAGTTTTTCGGCTGCACGCCGGTTGGGCCGTTGGGCTGGGGCCAGGCGATCCTTGCTACGTCGGCGGCCGGGGTCATTTCGGCGATCGCCCCCGAAATGCTGCTCCGCCTTTCGGAGCTGGCGCGACGGGGCGCGCTCGCCGCCACTTTCGGCGGCGAGGAGTCAGTCGTCGACGACGACGATCCCAGCCTGAACGAGAACGGTGTAGATCTCACGGATGGGCGGCGTTAGCAGACGAACACCGGCCATAATCAGCGGGTCATGGCCGACGCTACGTAAGAACTCGGGCACGCAACCAAACAATCGAATGCATGTGACAACTCGGGGTCATGAAACTGAACAGGACACGAAATGCTCACAACGACACGGTCACTTGTGGCGTCCAACCGAGAGGCGGCCAAACTGGTCGAGGCGGCACAGAAGTTCTCGATTCGGCTACCGCTGATCGGCAAGGTGTCGGTCCCACCGCCCGACCAACTCGCATTCTACGGGGCCCTGGGCCTGCTCGCGGCCGTCGAACTGATCGACTGGCCGGTGGCCCTCGCGATCGGCGTCGGGCAGGCCGTGATGGCTCGACATCTCGCCGAACAGCGCCCGGATGAAAGCAAACCGGCTGCGGCCGAGAAGGGGGCCAAGAAGGCCCAGCCACGAAAAGCCTCCGCGCGAAAGGCACAGCCACGAAAAGCCGCAAAGGCAACCAAGGCCAGCGGCCGTTCCTGAAACCAGCGCAACGGCAATAGGAAAGGGCCTTAAGTCCCTTCACCCAATGGCTTTTCGCACGCGCCGCTACCGGCGACGAACTCGTATCCTGCGGTTATGGCATATGTAATCGGCAAAGGATGCGTCGACGTGATGCACAAGGAATGCGTCAAAGAATGTCCGGCCGACTGCATCTACGAAGGCGCACGATCGCTCTACATCAACCCGTACGAGTGCGTGGATTGCGGTGCTTGCAGCTTGATCTGCGAGGTTGGCGCGATCTACTACGAGATCGACCTGCCAGAGGACCAGCTGCAGTTCCTCGCCGACAACAAGGCGTTCTTCGACGAGGTCTTGTCAGGCCGTGACGAGCCGCTGGGCACCCCGGGCGGTGCGGAAGGTCTGGGCCCGGTCGGCGTCGACACGCCGTACGTCGCGTCATTGCCGCGAAAGAACTAGGGCCATGTCCGCCCCGGCCGGCCCGATCGTCGTCATCCCAGAAGACGAGAGCTGGCGGCTGCTGGCCAGCAGGACACTGGGCCGGCTGGCCACAAGCGTTGGCGGGCAACCGGAGATCTTTCCGGTCAACTTCGTGGTGCAGCGCCGTAGCGTGCTGTTCCGCACCGCCGAGGGCACCAAACTCGCCAGCACCGTGGCGAACAACCGGGTGGCCTTCGAAGTCGACGACCACAACGTCGAGGGCGGCTGGAGCGTCATCCTCAAGGGGCACGCTCAGATGTTGCGGACCGAAGAGGAGATCGCAGACGCCGAACGCGCGCAACTGCTTCCGTGGATAGCGACCAGGAAACGCCACTACGTCCGGATCGTCCCGACCGAGATCAGCGGCCGCCGGTTCCAGTTCGGCTCCGAGCCGGACGAAGACTTCAGCTACGCGACTTAGCGCAATCTCGTGCTGAGCCGCAACACGCGTCAGCCGATCGGGTGTTCGCGCCGGAGCAACCGGTAGCCCCCGTAAAGCATTGCAGCGACCAGGAATCCGACGAAGTAAGCGGTGTCGGCGCCACGCCACGCGCTGGCGACCGGGCCCTCGATCAGCGACGTGTGCATGAAGGGCACCGCGGCGCCATACGCGCCGACGAATGCGACGAGCGCGGCCACCGCGGCCGCGCGGTCGGTGTGCTCTCCTGCCGGATTGACGGTGGGCCGCCGCCGTGCCCGAAATGACCAGTCGATCGCCGTAATTGCGACGAACCCGGGAATCCAGTAGCTGACCAGCAG
>JBAPQQ010000126.1:0-4876 GCA_049280695.1 Mycobacterium sp. | reverse complement strand
CGGCGGGGCCGGGGCGAACTTCTCGAATGCGTCTGCGGCCGACACCGCCACGGCAGCCGAACTGCACCATAGACACGGCACCACCACGCTGATCGCCTCGCTGGTCACCGTCGGCCCGGCCGAATTGCTCAGGCAGGTCACGGAGTGGGCCGGCTACGTCAGGTCCGGCCTGATCGCAGGCATCCACCTGGAAGGCCCGTGGCTGGCCGCCGCACGATGTGGCGCCCACGATCCCACGCTGATGCGCGACCCCGACCCTGACGAACTCGACCGTCTCCTCACCGCAAGTGGCGAGGCAATCCGCATGATCACGCTGGCGCCGGAACGGGCCGGCGCCCTGGAAGCGATCAGGCGGATCGTCGGCGCCGGGGCCGTCGCCGCCGTCGGCCACACCGAGGCGACCTATGAACAGACGCGAGCGGCCATCGAGGCCGGTGCGACAGTAGCGACGCACCTGTTCAACGCGATGCGCCCGATCGATCACCGTGAACCGGGCCCGGTGATCGCACTGCTCGAAGACGACCGCGTGACAGTCGAATTGATTACCGACGGGGTGCACATCGCCCCGGCCCTGTATCGGCATGTCTGCCGAAGCGCGGGCGCCGGTCGCGTGTCGCTGGTGACCGACGCAATCTCGGCAGCAGGGATGGGCGACGGCGGTTACCGGCTGGGACCGGTGGAGGTGGACGTCGTCGACGGGGTGGCACGGGTGGCCGGAACGCCGACGATCGCCGGCAGCACCGCGACGATGGACCGCCAGTTCAGGTTCGCGGTGACCCAGAGCGGTTTGCCCCGTGACCAGGCGCTGATGGCCGCAGTGCATCAGGCGTCCGTCAACCCCGCGCGAGCGCTGGGACTACCGGCGGGTCTGACCACCGGTGCGAGTGCGGACCTGGTGGTGCTGGACGTGGACCTCGCAGTGAGAGGCGTGCTGCGCCAGGGGTATTGGGTTGCCAAGTTGGAAGATATGGAGGAGCAATGATCGAGCTGCTGGCAGATATGCCCCAAGGGGTGACCGGGATCCGCGTCTCGGGTCGCCTGCAAGGTGACGAGCTGCGCGGGTTCAAGCGTCGTTCCGCCTTCAAGCGGATCGCGGTGGTGTCCGACAAGGAGTGGGCCGCCGGCTGATTTCAGGCGCGCGGGAGAAGCGAGATCTTCTGCCAGATCTTGTTGGACAGCTCGGTGGTCAAAGTCTCGATGTACGAGACGGTTTCGAGCACCACCCCGTCGGTGCTGTGCTCGCCGCACAGCGCCGCGGTCTTTGCCGTCAGGCGCAGCATCTCCGAGCAGTAGTCGAGGTAGTAATGCAGCTGGTCGGCGTTCAGGCCGTGCCGCACGCTCTGCGCGGTCGGCGCGTAGGCCGGGCTGACCTGCTCGGGATCTTTTGACAGCTGGTGCATGTCGATCACGTGGGCCAGTGAGCGCAATCGGTGCAGAAGCCGCAGCAGCGCGCGCCGCTCCAGGCGCTCGGGAAATACCCAGAGGAACACCACCGCGATCGCTGCGAACACGAGTCGTTGATCACGCTCTCCGCCGGGGGCACCCAGTCGCTGGTGTGATCCAGCCCCTCGACGAGGGCCGAATGCAGACTGAGGACCAGGGCGGCTAGCGTCGCCGCGACGATGGCGATGCTCGCGGCGCGCGCAGCTATCGTGGTGCGCCGCAGCCGGTCCCGGGACTGGCCGGCTCCGCTCTCGACGAACACAACCAGATGACCGAGGTCGCGGGCCGCCTTGGTCAGCCCGCGCTCGCCGAAACGCGCGAAGATGCGCCGTTCCAGCTGGGTCACGGTGGCGCTGACGTGGCCCGCGGCCAGCTGGACCTGGTCTCCGGCCGGGCTTGCGTTCACCACGTCACGCCTACCGCCGGAGCCGCTTCGTGCGCAATGACTTCACAGCCGTGCCTGCCGAGCCGAGGAGTCCGCGGTTGCCGGTCACGTGGTCCTTCGCGGCGCGCCGGTGGCGACCGGCGGAACCCTCTCGGCCGCAGCGGTGTCGAGTACGAAGCTCGCGACTCGCGACCGGTGTTGCTCGGCAGTGCCCAGTAGGGCGGCGTCGGTGGCGGCACGCTTGAAATACAGGTGGGCCTGATGTTCCCAGGTGAAACCGATGCCGCCGTGCACCTGGATGGTGCCCGCCGCGATCCGGGACAACGCGGCCGAACAGGTCGCCTGCGCGATGCTTGCCGCCAGCGCCGGGTCGTCCGAGCCGTCGGTCAGCGCCCACACCGCGTGGTAGGCGGTGGAGCGTGCGTGCTCGAGTTCGACGAGCAAGTCGGCCAGCCGGTGCTTGACCGCCTGGAATGACCCGATCTGGCGCCCGAACTGCAGCCGCGACTTCGCGTAGTCGACCGACAGATCCAGCAGATGCTGCCCAGCGCCGACCTGCTCGACGGCCAGCAGCGCCGAGCCCACCCGCAGCGCGCGCCCGATCACCCGCGCGGCTTCTTCGGGCCCGGCGATCCGTCGAGCGGGCGCGCCCGAGAACCGGATCGTGGCTTGCGGACGGGTGGGGTCCAAAGTGGTCAGCGGCGTGCACTCCACACCCCGCCCGGCAGCGTCGACCGCATAGAGGCTTGGGCCGTCGGCTCCTGCCGCGGCGACGAGGAGGTCGTCGGCGGCGCCGGCGTCGACCACTCGCTCGACGGTCCCGCTCAGTGCATCGTTGTCGGCGGTGACAGCGACGGCCGCCGGGTCGAATGCGCCGGCTCGGTCGGCGACGGCGAACGCCGCAGTTCGGCGGCCCTCCGTCAGCTCGGCCAGCAGTTCGTCGCGCACGGACCCGGGTGAAGCCGCGACGAGTGCGGGAACGGCCAAGAAGACGGTACCGAACAGCGGCCCGCACCCCAGTGACGCTCCCAGTTCCTCTATTGCGACGGCCTGGTCCACCAGCGTGCCGCCGGCACCGCCGTCTTCCTCTGGGACCGACAGCCCGAGAAC
Source organism: Mycobacterium sp. (assembly GCA_049280695.1). GTDB lineage: Bacteria > Actinomycetota > Actinomycetes > Mycobacteriales > Mycobacteriaceae > Mycobacterium. The sequence goes on along the minus strand of JBAPQQ010000126.1, from coordinate 1,938 downwards.
GCCGAGTTCCGACCCGAGCCGAGCCCACACCTTCGGGTCGAACGGGGGATCGAGCTCCATGAGGCGGCGCACGGTCTGCTCGTCGAAGTTCTCCGCGCAGAACTTGCGCACCGCCGCGCGCAGTTGTCCTTGCTCTTCGGTGAACGTGAAGGCTGGGGAGAGGCTAGCCACGGGGGATCTCCTTCCACGGCATGCCGGCGTCGGCCCTGAGGTCACCGGGAAGGCCCAGCACGCGCTCGCCGAGAATGTTGCGCATCACCTCCGAGGTGCCGCCCTCGATGGTGTTGGCGCGGCTGCGCAGGAATCGCTGTTGCACCGGCCCCCGCCAGTCGTCGACGTCTTCCTCACCGTCGCGGAGGGCGTAGCTGTGGTACAGAATCCCTTCGGGCCCAAGGAAATCCATACAGAACTCGTAGATGTGCTGGTTCAGTTCGGCGCCGACCAGCTTGCCGATGGAACCCTCGGGGCCCGGGCCGCCGACAGGGGCAGCGGCCCGTGAGCGCTCCGAGGTCAGGCGTTGTGCCTCGGCGCGCAGCCACAACTGGGTGAGCCGGTCGCGCAGCACGGGGGTGTGAAGGTCGGGGCGGGACGCCCACAGCGACACCGCATCGGCGATCGTCCCGGCCCCGCGCCGGCTGCCGCTGGCGCCCAGGGCGGTGCGCTCGTTCATCAACGTGGTCATCGCGACCCGCCAGCCGTCGCCGACCTCGCCCAGCCGGTGCGCGTCGGGGATGCGCGCATCGGTGATGTAGACCTCGTTGAACTCGGCGTGACCGGTCAGCTGGCGCAGCGGTCGGGTTTCGACTCCGGTCGCGTGCATGTCCAGCACGAAGTAGGTGAGCCCTTTGTGTTTGGGCACATCAGGATTGGTGCGTGCGAGCAGCAGCCCCCAGCGCGCGCGGTGTGCGAGGCTGGTCCACACTTTCTGCCCGTTGACCACCCAGTCGTCGCCGTCGGGCACGCCTGAGGTGGCCAGCCCGGCAAGATCAGACCCGGCGCCCGGTTCGGAGAAGAGCTGGCACCAGATGTCCTCGGTGGTCGCCAACGGCCGAAGGAGCCGCCGCTTCAGCTCGTCGCTACGCGCATGTTCACGCAGCGTCGGCGCCGCCATGCCGTAGCCCATCGGGTTCAACGCCAGCGGGACCGGGCCGCCCGCACCTTGCAAAATGCGGTCGGCCACGGCCTGCAATCCGCGGGACACGCCGAGCCCGCCCAGGCTCTCGGGGAAGTGCACCCAGGACAGGCCCGCGTCGAAGCAGGCGCCGAGAAATTCGGGTATCGGAACCGATTTCGGGTCGTGGTCCGCCACGACCTGTCGCGCGAGGTCGGCCACCCGGTCCGAGTCAGCAACGGTGTTCATCCAGTCACCATAGAAAACCGCCCGGACCGCGACGAACAGGGTCACTAAACTCCTTGTGTGGCCCGTGAGGATCCGGATCGGCTCTCAGTCGACGACGCACGCATCCTGAGCTTGGAGTCGGCGACGATCACCGGCCACACGTTGAAGCTCGTTGTGCTCGAGCCGGGAGGTTCTCCGCTCGACGTCGAAGCACTGCGGGCGGACGTGGCGCAGCGTCTGTCAGGCGAGCCGCGCGCCATGCAACGCGTCGACGTATCCGGATCCGAGCCACGCTGGGTCGCCGCAGCGGATTTCGACATCCGATCGCACGTCCGGCGATCGGCGTCGAAATGTGCTTCGCGGGAAGATCTTTGGCAGATCGTCAGCCTGTTGATGTCCGAGCACCTCGACCGCGAGCGGCCGCTGTGGACCTTCGATCTGATCGGCCCCCTCGACGACGGCCGCGAAGCGATCGCACTGCGGATCCATCACGCGATGGCCGACGGGATCGCCGCGGTCCGTTTCCTGGACGCCGTCCTGTGGGACTTCCACGAGCCGGCGGCACGCTCGGCCGCGGGTTCCGGCGCCCCGGCCGGGCC
>JBAPQQ010000125.1:0-9236 GCA_049280695.1 Mycobacterium sp. | reverse complement strand
GGATTGCACGCCGGGCGCGCCACCGTCGATCGCGACCAACTTCCGCAGGAACGGGTATGTCGTCGACGGCAGCGACGTCGCGCCGAGTTCCGCCAGGGCATCCGCGAAGTCCTTCTTGGCCACGCTGCGTTCGAACAACAGCACCGAGACGCACGACGACTGGAGCAGATAGTCGAGCTCCGCGGCTGTCGAGAACGTGCTGAGCGCGACGGCTACCCCGCCGGCCATCGAGATGCCGAACAACGCGGAGATCCATTCGGGCCGGTTCGTCATCAGCACGCCCACGCGGGTGCCCTTGCCGACGTCGCGCGCGCGCAGCGCACGCGCCACACCGACGGCTTCGTCAAACAGCTCGGCGTACGTCCAGCGCGTCACACCGTCGGCAGCGCGGAAGACCAAAGCCTCACGCTCGCTGTACATCTCGGTCACTTCACGAAGGAAGCCGGGCAGCGTCAGCGCGCCCAGCCCGGGCTCGTCGCTCAGGGCTGACCCGGAGACTATCGAGTCCATGTCAGACCGGCAACTCCACCTCGGCAGTGCAGTCCACCAGCACGGTGCCGTCCTGGTTGGTCAGGCGCAGCTTCACCTGCACCAGTGGCACGCCCCAGTCGGACGCCGGCTCCTTGCCGATCACCTCGGCGTCGAAGTAGGTGACGTCCCCCTCGAAAGCCGGGCCGCGGAAGTCGGCCTTGGTGTGGCGCACCATGCCGTCGTGGCCGGCCCAGTACGCGAGGTAGTCGGTGCACCAGGCGCCCATCGTCGCGCCGTAGCCGTATGCCCGCGCCATGCCGACTTCGCTGGCACGGTCGGCGTCGATATGGCCGCGCGACGGTCCGACATAGAGCCCGTCGCGCTTGCGGGGGTCGATCTTCGCGTCCTCCTCGTCGAACGCGAAATCCTTACCCCAGCCCGGATCTTGGTACACCCACGGATCGTCGACGCCTTCGGGCGCCACCCAGCGGAAGGTGCCCCAGATGTTGAACAGGAACGCCCGGTACTCGGTGGTGAAGCTGGCGATGCTGTGCGGCCCGATCACCCGGCGCGGCAGCGTGTCGCCGACTTTCACCTCGTCGAAATGCGGTGAAACGCCGAGACGGTTGGACTCCAGCCACTCGCGGCGAAGGCGCTCGACCTCGTCCAGCTCCTGGGAAGTCCAGCGCTTGATCTCGCCGAGTTGGTTCTCGAACATGCCACGCTTCGTGGCTTCTTCGTACAGATAGCGGATTGCGGTCGACCGCTCGCGCGCCACCAGTACGCCGTGCTGGTTGTGGTGAACGGTGTCGCCGCGCGAAAACATCGTCGGCCCGGCGAATTTCGTCTCCACGACCTTGTAGTCGTGGAAGCGGCGGTCTTGGAACAGCTGGTCGCCGGGCCGGATCGGACAGCCGTAGAACCACCACTCCTCACCGCCGAAGATCAAGTGGCTGTTGGGAATGTGGCCCACACACGCCGGCGCGGCACCGTGCCCGTAGTCCAGCCCCACCGCGATCGACTGCGGCGCGACGATGCCGCCGAACTTGGTCTCCCGGGCGAACAGCTCGTCCCAGTGCACCGGGCTGGGATAGTCCATCGCCATGACCCAGCGGCGAATGTCGGAGGAACTGCAGGGATCCCACAGTTGTCCGCCCCCGATCGGCTTTCCGACGCGGTGGTCGACGTCTGACAGGTCGAGTTCGGCCATCGTCTACTCCCGAATCAGCGGTTGACGTCGACGACGATGCGGCCGCGTACCTTGCCGGCCATCAGGTCGCCGGCGGCGGCGACGGCGCCCGCGAGTGCGACTTCCCGCGCAATCGACTCGAGCGCGCCGGGATCCAGGTCGCGGGCCAGCCGCTGCCAGGCGGTCAGCCGCTTACCCTTCGGCGCCATCACGCTGTCGATGCCCAGCAGCGACACCCCGCGAAGGATGAACGGCGCCACCGACGCGGGGAAGTCCATGCCCTGGGCCAGGCCGCACGCGGCCACCGCACCGCCGTAGCGCGTCTGCGCGCACGCGTTGGCAAGCGTGTGGCTGCCGGCCGCGTCGACCACGCCCGCCCAGCGTTCCTTCTGCAGCGGCTTGCCTTTCTCGGCGAACTCCGCGCGGTCCAATACCGTCGTGGTGCCCAGCTTTTCGAGGTATTCGGTCTCCGATGCCTTGCCCGTGACCGCGGCCACCTTGAACCCCGCCTTCGCCAGCAGCGCAATCGCGACGCTGCCGACGCCTCCGGTAGCTCCCGTCACCAGCACCTCACCCGCCTCCGGTGACACCCCGTGGCCCAGCAGCGCGTCCACGCACAGGCTCGCCGTGTAGCCCGCGGTGCCGATCGCCATCGCCTGGCGCGTGGTGAACTCGGGCGGCAACGGAACCAGCCACTCGCCGTTGAGGCGGGCACGCTGGGCCAGGCCGCCCCAGTGGGTCTCGCCGACGCCCCAGCCGTTGAGCACGACGGCGTCGCCCTTCTTCCAGTCGGCGTGGCTGCTGTCGGCGACGACGCCGGCGAGGTCGATGCCGGGGACCATCGGGAACTTGCGCACCACTGGGGACTTGCCGGTGATCGCCAGTCCATCCTTGTAGTTCAGCGTGGAGTACTCGATGTCGACGGTCACGCCACCCTCGGGCAACTGCGCCTCGTCGAGTTCCTTGACACCCACCGTCTGCCCGGAGTCGTCCTTCTCGATCAGGATTGCCGAAAACATCGTGACTCCATTCCTCCTCGACGCGGGTCTGATCGGTGAGAATATCATTCTCAGTGATGAGCATGATATTTCCATGGCAGGGGCGGCAGTGAAGGTCCAACCGGCGGCGTTCTTGCGGACCACCCTGCCGCTGGACCTCTCGCCGCTGGAGACGTTGGACAGCGGGCGCTACCACTCGATCTGGCTTCCCGACCACATGGTGAGCTTCTGGCCCGACTCGATCTGGAGCCCAGAGTTCACCGACCTCGCCGCCGCGTCGCCGTCCCCGCACCGCCACCTCGACGGCATGGCCGTCGCCGCGGCGGCGGCCGTGCTCACCCGCGACGTCCCAATCGCCACCAGCGTGGTGGACACCGTCCGGCGCCACCCCTCGCTGCTGGCCCAGAGTGCGCTCACCATCGACCACCTCGCAAAGGGCCGCTTCATCCTGGGACTGGGCAGCGGCGAGACGGAAAACACCGTCCCGTATGGCTTCGACTTCACCCGGCCGGTGGCCCGCTTCGAAGAGGCGCTGACGGTCATCCGGCTGCTATGGGACAACGACGGACCGGTCGACTTCGACGGGCGGTTCTACAAGCTGCGCCATGCCCGGCTGGACACCGAGCCGTACGACGGGCGCTTCCCGCCGATCTGGATCGGCGCCAGCGGCCCCCGGATGATCGAGATCGCCGGACGGTACGCCGACGGCTGGTGGCCCGCCGGCGCTTGGACGCCGGATCACTACGCGGAAATGCTCGCCGCACTGCGGAAATCGGCTGAGCGGGCCGGCCGCGACCCTCTGGCGATCACCCCCTGCTACATCCAGGTCTGCATCATCGGCCGCGACGACGCCGAGCTCGCCAACATTCTTCAGGCGCCGCTGGTCAAGTCGTTCCTGCTGCAGGCCTCCGCGGATGTGTTGCGCCACTTCGGGTTCGAGCATCCGATGGGCGAGAACTGGCGAGGCTTCCAGGACATCGACCCGGCGGTTCTGACCCGGGAACGGATCGTCGACTTCCTCGACCGCGTCGATCCCGAAGCGATCCTGGCGATGGTGCCGCACGGCACACCGCAGCAGGTTGCGCGGATGATCAAGCCGTACGTCGACGCGGGTCTGCGGGTGCCGAAGATCCTGGATTACGGCGCGATGGCCGGACTGCGGTACGCGGCGGCGTCCGCCGAGAACGTGCGCGAAGCCGAGGACGAGCTGCTGCGCCTCTGCGAGGAGGTGACATGATGCTTGACGCTGCCGAGATGCTGGCCCGGGCCGAGGGCGCCACCGGTCTTTCCGACTACGGCGACCCGACGCTGCCGGAACGGTTCGCGGTTGCGGTCGGGTTGCTCAACGGCGCCGGCCTGGACGCTTCGGGCCGTCGGCAGGCGGCCGACGTCTGCCACTGGTTGCTGACGTCACGGCTCGAGTTCTTCGAGGACCGCAACCGCTATCCGATCGCCGGCGAGACGATCGATCGGCCGATGTTCGTGACTGGTGAACCGCGCTCCGGGACCACGCTCATGCACGCGCTGATGTCGGTCGACCCGACTGCACGGACGCTGCGGTTCTGGGAGGTGATGTACCCCTCCCCGCCGCCGGGACTGGCCGGACCGGACGACCCGCGACGCGCGATGGCCGACGCGGACTGGCGCGAGATCAACGCCAAGCTGCCGAAATGGCTTCACAGCCATCCGTACAACGACATGCTCGGCGACGGCCTGCCCGAGGACGAACGCACCTGGGCTTTCGACTTCCGGGTGATGACGCCGACGGCCTGGTGGCGCGTGCCGGTGCAGACGGTGGTCGGCGGCCTGCCCACCGACGCGGCCGCGCAGTACCGCATTCACAAGGCGATGCTTGCGCAGTTCCAGTTCGGCCGGCCACGAAAGCGCTGGGTTCTCAAGGGATTCCACAGTTTCCGCCTGAAGGAGTTCTTCGCTGCCTACCCGGACGCGGGCCTGATCTGGTTGCACCGTGATCCGGTGCAGGTCGCGGCGTCGCGAACCATGATGATGGCCGACATCCTCGAGGGAATCGTCGGGCCGGTCGACTTGAGAGCCGCTGCGAAGATGCACCTCGAGCTCACCCGCCAGAGCATCGCGAACACGATGACCAACCCACTCGTGGACGACCCGCGCATCTTGCACGTCCGCTACGCAGACTTCGTCGCCGACCCGGTAGACACGGTCGGTCGCTACTACCGGTTTGCCGATCGGCCGTTGACTTCCGAAGCCGAGGCGGCCATGCGGAACTATCTGGTCAACAACCGCGGCGACCGTTACGGCAAGTTCCGGTATTCCACCAAGTTGCTGACGGACATCGGCGAGGACATCGATGCCTTGCACGAGGAGTTCCGGCCGTTCCGTGAACGTTTCGGCGTCGAGATCGAGAAGCGCGACTGAGATGGCGCACGAGCGGCTGTCGGTGCACGGCGTGACGTTCTTGGGTGCAACGCCTTCCGAGCTGGAGAAGCATTGGCGCGCGATGGGTCTGCGGCGGCTCAGCCTGATCGACTCCCAACTGTTGGAGCCCGATTTGCCGCGTCTCATCGACGGCTACCAGGTGGAATCGGTATGCCACGTATTCGGCTCGCGGGACGCGCTCTTGCGGGTAATCGACGCCGCCGCAGCCGTGGATGCGCGTTCGATCTACATGTTGACCGGTGGGCGGGGCGAGCTCACGTGGGAGCAGGCTGCCGAGCGCTTCTGCACCATGATCGCGCCGTGTGTCCGCAGTGCGGAGCAGGCCGGAATCGCGCTCGCTATCGAGCCGGCGTCGAGCCTGTACGCCGACATCCACATCGCCCACACACTGCGTGACACGATCGCTGTCGCTGAGATGGCCGGGCTGGGAATCTGCATCGACCTGTTCCACTGCTGGGCCGAAGCCGATTTCGCGCATCTGGTGGACCGGGCACTGCCCCGCACGCAGTTGATCCAGTTGAGCGACTACGTGCTCGGCGACCGGTCGCTTCCGGCCCGCGCAGTACCCGGCGACGGTGCCATCCCGATCGAGCCCTTCGTCACCCAGGTGCTTGCCGGCGGTTACCGGCACGGCTTCGATCTGGAACTCATCGGGCCGCGTATCGAGGCCGAAGGCCGGCTTCGGGCCGCCAACCGCGCTTGTGAGGTGATGTCTGTGATGCTCGAAAAGGCTGGTGCGTAATGGCGTTTGGAGATGGCCCCGACGATGCAGCGCTCAAAGCCGCATGGGCGGATTTCTGCGACCAGCTCAAGGCGGCGGGCGAGCGCGTCTTCAAGGATCACAACCCGCCGTCGGGGCTGCACCGCGCCGACGCGTTCCGCTTCCTCACCCAGAACCTCGGTCAGGCGTTCGAGCTGGCGCTCGAGACCAAAGACCCGCACTATCCGCTGATTCACGCCTTCTGCACTCCGACCCGCAAACTCGGCGGCGACTGTGCCGACTTCACTTATCACCAGGCGTGGATCGACGGGCAGTCGACCTATCGCATCAGCGGAAACCGCGGCACCGCGCGCTTTCTCAACATCACCGTGCAGGGGCCGCGACCCGACGGGCCGGGGGTGCTGCACGAACCGTTCGGCGACGTGCCGGAAGCCAATCTGCTCGGCGATCAGCTGACCACCACGCCGGACGGAGACTTCGAGCTGTATGTCGGCGGGCCGCGCCGTGATCCCAACTGGCTTCCCACGACACCCGGGTCGCGAAAGCTGTTCATCCGGCAGGGCTTTGACAGCTGGGGCGAGCGGCCCGCACGGCTGCAGATCGAGAGCGTCGGCATGAATTCGCCAAAACCGCTGCCCACCCCCGCGACGATGATCGCCGCGATGGGCTGGGCCGGCGACTTCGTCAGCGGGCTGATGGACGACTGGCCCGAATTCCCGTTCAGCTACGGCGGAGTCGACGCGGAGCACCCCAACCGCTTCCCCGGACTCGGATCCGACGCGGCCGACGCCAAGCGCGGCCGGGCCGCGGTGAACATGCACTGGGTGCTGGCACCCGACGAGGCACTCGTCATCGAATTCCCGGCGCACGAAGGGCTGTGGTCGTTCACCAACATGGGCGTCTTCTTCAACAGCATGGACTACCTGTACCGGCCGGTCAGCTACACGCCGAGCCGCACCGCCGTCGGCAGCGACGGCGTCGTGCGCCTGATCGTCGCGCATGACGACCCCGGGTACCACAACTGGCTCGACACTCAGGGCTTCGAGCGCGGCAACATCACCTACCGCCACATGCTCGACGGGTCTCCCGTGCCGCTGCGGACCCGGCTCGTCAAACACGCCGAGCTGGCGGACGCGCTGCCGCCGGATACGGCGACCGTCACGCCCGCTGAGCGCGTCACGCAGATGTGGGCGCGCTTCAACGGGATTCGGCAGCGATACGGGCTGTGACGCCGAGATTGCATCCAGCGCGGCAAAGTGCGAGTGCGGACCACGTGGAATGCAATTTCGGCGCAGTCAGTGTCGGGCACCTGATTTCACCCGGTTGGGCGGGGCCGTGCGGCCTGGCGATGGTCGCTAAGCTGCGTCAGCTAAGTTGCTTTACAGTTCGCGCGGATTCTGGAAAGGGACACCGGTATGGAAATCGAGGGCAAGAAGGCCGTGATCGTGGGCGGCGCGTCGGGCTTCGGGCGCGCGACCGCCGAGGCGCTGGCCAAGCGCGGCGCGAGCGTGGCGGTGCTGGACCGGCCGCAGTCCAACGGCCAGGAGGTCGCCGACGCGATCGGCGGGCCGTTCATCCCCGTCGACGTCACCGACTTCGCCGGCACCGAGCAGGTGTTGCAGCAGGCGGTCGACCAGCTCGGCGGCCTGCACATCGCAGTGACCACCGCAGGCGGCGGCATCGGCGAGCGCACCGTCAAGAAGGACGGCCCGCACAGCCTCGACTCGTTCCGCAAGGCCGTCGACCTCAACCTGATCGGCACATTCAACGTCAGCCGTCTCGCGGCATGGCACATGAGCACCAACGAGCCGGAACACGACGAGCGCGGGGTCATCATCAACACCTCGTCGATCGCCGCATTCGAGGGGCAGATCGGCCAGGTGGCCTACACCGCGTCCAAGGCCGCGATCGCCGGCATGTGCCTGACCATGGCGCGGGACCTGGGCAGCCTCGGCATCCGCGTGCTGGCGATCGCGCCGAGCCTGTTCGCCACCGGGCTCACCGAAGGCATTCCCGACGAGTTCGCGACGCAGCTGACCAAGGACGCCGCATTTCCGCGCCGGCTCGGGCGCCCCGACGAGTACGCAAAACTGGCGGTTGCGATCGTGGAGAACCAGATGCTCAACGGCCAGTGCATCCGGCTCGACGCCGGGCAGCGGTTCGCCCCGAAGTAGGCCGCGCTCGCGCAAACTAGGGCTTGCCCATGGCGGCGGCGCTCGCCGCGATCACCATCTCGACCGCCTGGTTGCGCGACAGCGACCCGAGCACTTGTCCTGCGGCACGCATCATATCGCCGACGAACACGGTCGGCCCGTTGGTCAGGTTGTCGAACGCCTCGGCGATCACGGTGTCCACCGAGTCGGCATCGGGCGGCGTCTCGTCCGGCGAACTCAGCAGCCCCCGCTGGTGTTCGAGCAGCCGCAGCGCCGGCGTGTTCGTCTTGCCCAGGATGAGGCCGAGCACGTCGACGCCCTTGTCGTGCAGTTCGGCCCAAAGTCCTTCCGCGAACACCATGTCGAAAGCCTTCGTCGCGCCGTAGGCCACCATGTTGGGACCGCCGGCCAGCCCGGCGCCCGACCCGACGAGGACGATTCCGCCGCTGCCGCGCTTCACCATCGCCGGAGCGAAGTGGTGACACAGTTGCATGGGCACGACGCAGTTGCGCTGCACCATCGCTTCGGCGGTTTCTATCGGGTTGGCAAGGAACGGCTCGAAGTTCGGGTCGGCGCCCGCGCAGTAGACGAGGAAGCCGATTTCCAGGTCGGCGGTGGCGTCGGCGATCTGAGCGCCCGCGTCCGGCCCCGCCAGATCGATGGCGAGAGTGCGGGTCTGCGCGCCGGTACGCGCGGATATGCCGGCGGCGACCTCCTCCAGAACGGCGTGACGTCGCGCCAGGAGCACGACGTCGAGGCCGCGCTCGGCGAGTCCCTCTGCGAAGGCTGCCCCGACGCCGTCCGAGGCGCCCGCCACCAGCGCCCACGGTCCGTATTTCGCCGCGAACGTCATGGGCGTCTCCTATCCGTCGAAGGTGCTCAGCCGCACCGACGTAAAGCGACGGCGGGCGATGCGCCAGCCGTCGGCGGTGCGTACGATCTCGTCGTCGTAATAGCCGATCGCGTTCACACCGGGGTTACCCTCCCCGACCATCACCATGTCCACGTAGGTGCGCGCCTGGGCCCGGTCACCGTCGACCTCGATCGCCTGGTTGCTCATCCGGTGCAGTGTCTGCACACCCGCGTGTGACAGCTCCATGAACTCCGTGACTGCGTCCACGCCGTTCCATGTGCCGACCTGGCCGTAGTCGAGCTCGCAGTCGTCGGTGAAGACGGTGCGAAACAGCGGCCAGTCGTGCCGGTCGATCCCGGTGGCATAGCGCACCAGCAGATCCGAGATGTCCTGCCGGTCTTCTCGCGCGGTCATGTGGGATCCCCGTTCGGGT
>JBAPQQ010000124.1:0-18022 GCA_049280695.1 Mycobacterium sp. | reverse complement strand
AGCCCACCCACTACTGCCCGGTCGCAGGTGTTTAGCCGCACAGCGTGCGGTTAACGTAGGCAGGGTGAAGGCCTCCGAGCTGCTCGGTGGCCGCTACGAGCTTCGCGGCATGTTGGGTCGTGGCGGTATGGCCGAGGTCCGCGACGGCTGGGACACTCGTCTGGCCCGTCCTGTCGCGATCAAAATCCTGCACCCGGGTATTGGCACCGAACCGGACAACCGCAGGCGCTTCGAGGCGGAGGCGCGGGCCGCTGCAGCGTTGGACAGTGCTCACATCGTTGCGGTGCATGACAGTGGCGAGCACAACGGCGTGCCGTTCATCGTGATGGAGCGGCTCTCCGGCGAGTCGCTGCACGACAGGATCGTGCGCGGACCGCTGCCGGTGCCGCTGGTGCGGGCAGTGCTCGACGATGTGCTGGCCGCGCTGGCCGCGGCCCACGATGCCGGAATCCTGCACCGCGACATCAAGCCGGCCAACATCTTGTTCACCACGTCCGGGGAAGCCAAGGTCAGCGACTTCGGTCTGGCGAAGACCGCTCAGACCAATCTCACCGCGGCCGGGCAGGTATTCGGGACGATGGCCTATCTCAGCCCGGATCGGGTGCTCGGTAGGCCTGCGAGCGCGGCGGACGACATCTATGCGGTGGGCGTCATGGGATATGAGGCGCTGACTGGCCGTCGGCCTTTCCTGCACGACAACATCGGTGCGTTGGCCCAAGCGATCCTGCACGAGCAGCCTCCACCCATCCCGATGCTTCGGCCCGACGTCGATCTGGCGCTGGCTGCGGTGATCGAACGGGCGATGGTCCGTGATCCGGCTCTGCGGTTCCCCAGTGCGCGGGCGATGCGCGCCGCCTTGGGCACGCATGCACCGCCTGCGCTGCCCCCACCCGGCACGCGGGTGATGTCGGCCCCGTTGCCGCCGATGGTGGCCCTCTCGCCGCCTCCAATGCACCAATCGAGCCACCGGAACACGTTGGTTGCGCTGGGTGCAGTGTTCGCGGCTCTGCTGCTGGGCGTGATCTTGCTCGCGGTCGGCTCCTCGGATGCTGGACCACCCAAAACGGTCACCACGAGCACGACGGTGGCGCCGCCGCCTTCGACGGCTATTCCGAGTGTCACGACCATTCTCTCGCCGACGGGTGGGACAGAGGCACCTGCCAAGACACCGCCCGGGCACAACAAGCCCGACAAGAAGGGCAACAACGAAGGCGAGTAGCCTGAATCAGGCTGCTGTGCAACGATTTTTGGCGCAGAGTCAGCCCCCGGCAAGGCTAAGGATGCTCTGCAACTGCCCGGTTGGGAGATTGCCGAGGTTCGCGTACTCCGGCGGAACTCCGAGCTTCTGGAGATCAACGAAGGAGCCGACGCTTCCCAGCAATGGGAGGTACTGCTGCCAGTCGCTCGAAGTCCCTCCCGGCAGGAACGGCGTCGTTGCATCGTCGTCGGCGTTCGCTACCCCTGCGCCGGATCCGAGTGCAGCCAGGCTCAGCGCGCCTGACATCGCGCCCGCCGCCGCGATTCTCTTCCAATTGAATGACGTCATCACGCCGCCTTCCGTCGCTGTTCGATCGGTTGTGACGCTCGTCCCGAATCCTCGACCATCCGAAGGCGAACCAAGAACCAATGTAGTACGGCGCGACCAGAAGATCCGCTGCTATTCGCTGGAACTTTGCGCCCTAGTGGCCGGCGGTCAGCGATGCCGAAGCACCTTCCTCGTCGGCGTCGGCGTCGGCGTCGGCGTTGTGCCCCCACTAGGACTCGAACCTAGGACCTGCGGATTAAAAGTCCGTAGCTCTACCAACTGAGCTATAGGGGCGCGACGAATCAGGATACTGGTTAGCCGCCCCGACGTTCGTTTGAGGATTGCGCTGCGGGTGGCCTAAGCTGGCTTGGCTCCCAACGAGCGTTGCGAGTCCCCCGGAGAGATTCGGCAGGCCCCCTTCGTCTAGCGGCCTAGGACGCCGCCCTTTCAAGGCGGTAGCGCGGGTTCGAATCCCGTAGGGGGTACGCGTGGTGACCGTAAGATGGAGCCACACACAAGGCCCTGTGGCGCAGTTGGTTAGCGCGCCGCCCTGTCACGGCGGAGGTCGCGGGTTCGAGTCCCGTCAGGGTCGCCAACGCGGCGAGGCACGCGCGTCGGTGCCTTCCGGCCAGGTAGCTCAGTCGGTATGAGCGTCCGCCTGAAAAGCGGAAGGTCGCCGGTTCGATCCCGGCCCTGGCCACCAATCTCCGTTCCCGTGCTGCCGTCCACCTCTGGATTTGCTCGCTGTATTTGCCGAATTTTCTGCGGTGATCGCACCGCGTTGTGCCACGATCCCTACGACGTCAGCGACTTGCCGGCGCGCCATCCCCATGCGCCGATGATCGAGCTTTGCTGAAATCCGGTGAATCGTTAGCTGGTGTGCGCTACGCTGTGCTGGCCCCCGGCACTCCCGCGTCGCCGGTCGTTCGTATCCGAGAGTTGAAGGAGCGGGGTCACATGGCCGGTAACCACCGGAAATCCCGTCGGCGCCAGTCGGTGGCCAGGCGTGGTTGGGTTTCGACCCTGGCCGCGGCTGCTGTTACCGCGACCAGCCTGACGACTGCGCTGACGACGGGCACGACGGTAACTGTCTCGCCCGCTATCGAGCTCACCGCGACGATCACCCCGGCCAGCTCGACGGCGCAAGTAATCGCCAGCCCGACTTTCTACGGCTACGACTACACCCAGACCTACGGGCAGCAGCAGATAGTTCCCTTCTTCCTCGGTCCGCAAGGCATCGTTGCTGCGATCGACGGTCACCAGAACGAGAGCAACGCCGTTCTGTCCTCCGGCTGGGGGGCTGGCCAGACCGGGACCGCCCTCGGGCGGTTGAGGGATGACCCGGCGCTGGACAGCGTCAAACTGGTGATCCTGGACAACAACTCCAATCGGGCCGCCGGTGGGTTCTGGACGACCTACTACATCTTCGCGCCGCTGTTGTTGACCTCCTCGGAGCCGACGCCGAACGATCTCGATGTTCCGGTGCTGGATGTCGGATACGACTACAACGTCAACGGAAACGCACCCACGTATCCGATCAACCTCATCTCCGACGTGAACAGTCTGGTCGCATACGCATACGGTTACGCAGGCCAATCCGACGTGCAGTTGCCGGCCGAGGTCGCAAATCATCTGCCCGAAAACGGCGGCGATCCCGCGAATCTCAAGCCCGGAACGCACTACGTCGTCGACTCCGAGGGCAACGTCATCGAGAGGCATGACGGTCTCAACACGAACATCACGTACGTGACGTTCAAGTCCGACCGGTTGCCTCTCGTCAAGCCACTGCTGCTGATACCGGGCGGAAAACTCGTCGCCGATGGCATCGAGCCGATCCTGACCGTGCTCGTCGATGCGGGATACAAAGACAACAAGCCGATTCCGGACGATCCAAGTGTGCAGCGCAAGATGGGGTTGATCCCGGTGAAGGAATCAGTCACCGCGCTTCAGCGGCTCCCCGGCGCAGTGGTCGAGGGTGTCCACAACGTCCAACATGATCTGTCCTCGCCGGGCGACATTTTCGCGACGTCGAACCAACCCGGTACCAGTGCGACGACGGTCAATACCTTGGCACGCAAGCCGCAGACCCCTTCACCGGCGTCTTCACCGGTGTCGGCGTCGAAGCCCAGAACTCCGATCAGCGCGTTTTCGATTTCAGACGACTCGAAGCCGGTCGCCGACGCGAACAAGCCTCGCACTTCGTCGTCCAACAACAGGCCGGGACAGCAGGTGATCGGCAGCGTCCAGTCGGCCCTGAACGGGCTGGCGGACAGCCTCGGCATCGGCCCGAAGAAACCGTCGGCCACCACCAAGCCGTCCGAGAACGACGCTCCGGCCGCGGCAACCGCCGGATCACCTGCGGGGCAGTCGAACTAGGACAGAAACCGTTGTACATACGGTCTGAAGCGCTCATGCAGGTCGGTCTCGTCGATACCGAACATCTCGCACGACGTGGCCACCCGGCCGAGCCGGCCGCGTTGGTGGTCAGACAAGTAATCGCTTATCGCGCAACGGGTGTCAACGGCCATCGCCTCGCCGGCCAACGCATAAACCTGCTCGGCGACACCGAGTTCGTCGGCCATGTAGTCGTCGAAACGAACGTCGATCGAGCGGTCTGGCCCGATGACGTCCCGATCTCGTACGAGCGCGTCCAGCATCAGCTGGAGGCGGTCGACCCAGTAGGTGGCGATCTGGTCAACGGGCACGTGACTTCGGTGCATACGCGCGGAGTAAGTGATCATCGCGATCATCGACAGGACGATCGGCACCGGATCACGATGCGTCACAACGACGATCACGCCGGGAAACACCCTGTCGAGCACCGGCAGCTGCTCGAGGTGCTGGGGGGACTTCAACAGCCAGCGCCGGCCGCCGCGCAGGAAAGCAAGCGCCTTCAGCTGGGTGGCGAGGTACTGGTAATGCGGCGTCTGGTCGTGCGACAAGTAGTAGTCACGCCACCGCGGTACGTGTCCTAGGGTTTCGAAGAACATCGTCGCGAAGTCGTTTGCGAGCAGCTGGATTTCTTCGTGGACGTGCTCGGTCGTCATCTCGTGCATGAGCCGGAAGTGCGGCATCACGACATCCACGAAGCCGACCGCGGCATCCATCCGCCCTCGACGCGGATCGGGCTGCACCCCAACCTCGTCCGGCAGCGGGAACGGCTCGACGCTCTCCCAGTACGGCAGCGTGCGGAACGCGGGTGCGGCTGCCAGCAGGTTGTGCAGATGAGTTGTGCCACTTCGCGGCAGGCCCGCGATGACGACCGGTGGCAACAGCTGGATGTCGTAAATCTCAGGGTGTCGAGTCAACAGGTCGGTGAGCAGCAGGCGGTTCTTCAGCAGCTGCAGCAGTTGGCTGTGGAAGTTGACGATTCCCGGCCCGTGCATGTCGGTGATCTCATGCAGCGCCGCGAGGTAGACGTCGAGGCGCTCTCGGTAGTCGTCGGCACCGAAATCGTCGAGTCCGGTTTCGGCGCGGGCCTTTTGGTGCAGTGCCTCGGCGTCGAGCGGACAGTCGGCCGCCATGACCGCCATCAGGTCACGGAGTTGCTCGGCCTCGGGCGAGAAGCGTGGCTCAGCGAGGTCGTCGAGTTGGACAACGGCTGCGGTGGCGTCGGTCACGGCTACTTATGTTACTTTGAGTTTCGTAATGACGACAGACCTCGGCCGGCCCAGGGATCCGCGCATCGACGCCGCGGTACTGGACGCGACGGTGGAGTTGCTCGGTCAAACCGGCTACGCCGATCTTGCTGTCGACGCGATCGCCCGGCGGGCCGGCACCAGTAAGCCAGCGATCTACCGCCGCTACCCGAGCAAGGCGCACCTCGTGCACGAGGCGGTCTTCCCGATCGGTCGCGGCACCGAGCTGCCCGACACCGGGTCGTTGGCCGGCGACGTGGAGGAGATCGTGCGCCGAGTGGTCGCGGTGCTCACCACTCCGGCGGCCCGGGCGGCGCTGCCCGGACTCGTGGGCGAGATGGCCGCGGACCCGACGTTGCACGCCAAGCTGCTGGAGAGGTTCGGTGACATCCTGTCGCGCGACCTGACCGATCGACTCGATGACGCGGCGGCGCGCGGAGAGGTACGTCCCGACGTGACCGCGGAGGACCTGTCCGAAGCCGTCGCGGGAATCACGTTGCTGGCCTTGCTTACTCGCGGTCGTGCGCTGGATGACGGCTGGGTGCGGCGCACGACCACCCTGATCATGAGAGGAATAAGCGCATGAGCGAACACCAGTCTGCCGCGGCCTGGCGCGAGCTGCTGGAGACGCTCGGAAGTCTGGACCGCTCGTTCCTCGAAGGGGAGCGCGCCGTCACGGACGACCGGCACATCGCCGACGGCTACCGCATGCTCGCCACGACGTTGGGCGTGGCCTTCGACACCTACCTCTTCCCCGAGCCCAGCCGCCCGGCATTCGTCGAACTCAACACACCGTTCCGGCGCGACCGCCGTTGGGGCGGCGACAACACCGACGCCTACTACCACATGTGCCCGGTCGACCCTTCGCGCCGCTATCGCGTGAGCGGCAACAAAGGCGACAGCGTCTACTTCTCGGTGACCGCCTACAACGAGCCGTCACCCGGCACGTGGTCCGACCGGATCGTGGCGCTCGTGCGCGACGACGACCTCGAGATCGACCGGGACGGCAACTTCTCGTTCGAACTCGGACCGACGCCGGGCGCCGCCGTGTTGGTCACCCGCGACTACCAGGCCGACCCACTGACCGGCCGCCCCGTCAGCTGGCGCATCGAGGCGCTGGACGAACCCGATCCCATCCGGCACGGCGACGCCGAAACCGCTGCGGCGCTGCGGGCCAGCGCGGCGTGGCTGCGCACGATGTTCGCGATCGTGCCATTGGCCGTTGGTGTGCGGGTGCAGGACGAGCACGCTTTGGGTCACGAAATCTCCCAGGTCGCAAATCAGTTCGCCGATCCCTACCAGGTGCCGGACGCTAACTTCGGCTGGTCGGCCCGCGACGCCTGCTATGCCTACGGCAGTTTCGTGCTCGAAGCAGACGAGGCGCTGGTGATCACACACCGGCCACCGCAGTGCCGGTTCTGGAACCTGGTGGTGTGGAACCAGTTCATGGCCACCCACAACGTCACCGACGCGCGCAGCTCGATCAACGGCCACAGTGCGGTGCCCAACGCGGACGGCTCGGTCACGGTCGTCATTTCCCGGGGCATGACCGCCCATCCGAATTCTGTGACGACGCTTGACTATCCGCGTGGCAACCTCGCCTTCCGGTGGTTCCTCGCCGACAAGGTTCCCGCGCGCCCCGAGGTGCGTCTGGTCAAGGTGTCCGAGGCACCGACGAGCATCGACTAGGTGGGGATGTTTCGCCGAAACGCACGATATGCAGAGAAAGTGCGAGTGCGGGCCTGCATAACGTGAATTTCGCGGATGCCGGCGCGGATTGCAGCTCATCGCGGCGGTTACGCCATCGGCGGCGCGGGTAGCTAGACGGCACACGTCACACCGTAGAGACTTGACACGACCCGACGGACTAGCGATGGGAGCGAAATGACCGAATCCACGCAACCCAGCCGGGACCAAGAGCTGGAGAAAATCGTCGACGATCTCGACGAAAACGTGATGGGCGAGCGGGAGGCGATGGACGTGCCGGGCAAGCCCAGCGAGCGGGCGAAGGAGCCGCGGGAGGGTTCGGCCGAAGAGCCGACCGGCTAAGACTGCGGCTGCTCGCTGGCCTGAACCACCCGGTCGGCGGTGGTGACGAAGTCCTCGATCAGATCCACCACCTCGAACGGGGCTTCCACCTGAGGGAAGTGTCCGATGCCCGGCAGTATCTCGAGCCGGCTGTCCTGCCGCGCCTGCTGGGCGGCATAGGCATGGTCGACGGGGATGATGCGGTCGGCATCGCCCCAGATCGCCATCACCGGCAGGTCGGCTCTCAGCTGCAGCCGGTTGAGCGCGCTGACCGCTTGGCCGCGGTGGTCTACCACCGAGCGCAGCGTCTTGAGGAATGACTGCCGCGTCTGCCTGTCCGCGAAGGACGAATACGAGCTCCAGATCTCGGCACCGCGCGGCGAGTGAATTCCGGCCGACCTCAACCACGACCGCAGCTTGTTGCCGGCGGTGAGCACGGGTCGGGGGGCGATGACGGGCAGGACGAACTCGGCTCCCGGGGCCGACAACAACCGCAGGATCGCGCCGACGTCAGGACCCAGTCCGCCACTGGAGATGAGCACCAGCCGGTGGCAGTAGTCGGGGTGCTGGTACACGAACTGCATCGCCACGCCGCCACCGAGCGAGTGCCCGACGACCGTGGCGTGGGTGATCCCCAGCTCATCGAGGAAGTCGCGCAGCCATACCGCGAACGCGCCGAGCGAGTAATCACCCCGGGGCTTCGCCGACTGGCCGTGCCCGAGCAGGTCCGGCGCCACCACGCGGTACTTCTTCGCCAGCCGCGGCAGCACCGCGCGCCAGGTGTCCGAGCTGCCTGCCATGCCATGAATCAGCAGCAGCGCCTCGCCGCTGCCCTCGTCGCGGTATGCGATCCGGTCACCGTGCAGTTCGAGGAAGTTGAGCTCCGTCATGTTGACCCATGATAGCCAGCGAACCTGGACTACTTACATACAGTCTGGTATGTATCTTACGTGCCGACGACGTCAATGCGGCGCACGCAGGAACAGCGCAGCGCCGAGACCCGCGCACGGCTTCTGGACGCGACGATCGAGTGCCTCGTCCATTACGGCTACGGCGGAACGACGACGCCGCGGGTAGCCGAGACGGCAGGCGTGACGCGCGGCGCTCAGGTGCACCACTTCGGCTCCAAGAACGATCTCGTGATGGCTGCATTGCAGCTCCTTGCTAAGCGACGCACGGCTGCGGTCGCCGGAAACGTCGCCGATCTGGCGGGTTCTGAGGACCCGGTTGGCGACGTGCTCGACCTGCTGTGGGAACTGCACCAGGGCCCGATGTTCATTGCCGCCGTGGAACTTTGGGTCGCCGGCCGCACCGACCCGGCATTGGGGCGCGAAGTGGCCAAGTTCGAGTCGATCGTGGCGACCAACGTGATGACGGCGGTGAGCGAGCTTGTCCCGCAACAGATTCAAAGACAGATGCTGGACTTCCTTTACACCGCGATGGACGCGTTGCGGGGCATCCTGATTTCCAGCTTCGTCGAGAGCGACCCGACACACGCGCGCAGGCGCTGGGATCGTGCGGGCGCGAACCTGCGGCGACTGGCCGATCCGCTGATGGCTTCGTGGGCCGGGCTGCGGGCGAAGGATTCCGTTTCGCGATGACAGGAGGTAAGTAATGGCCGGCAAGGTCTACGTGGTGGGCGTCGGAATGACCAAGTTCGAGAAGCCGGGCCGACGGGAGGGCTGGGACTATCCGGACATGGCGCGCGAGGCCGGCACCAACGCGCTGACCGACGCCGGCCTCGACTACAGCGACGTCGAACAGGGCTTCGTCGGCTACGTGTACGGCGAGTCAACGTCCGGCCAGCGCGCGCTGTACGAACTGGGATTGACGGGCATCCCGATCGTCAACGTCAACAACAACTGTTCGACGGGCTCGACGGCGCTGTACCTGGCCGCCCAGTCCATCCGCGGCGGCCTGGCCGACTGCGTGATGGCCTTGGGCTTCGAGAAGATGAAGCCCGGCTCGCTGGCGTCCACATACGACGACCGCGCGCAGCCGATGGACAAGCACATCATGGCGATGGCCGAGATCTCTGAGGTGCTGTTCCCGCCCGCACCGTGGATGTTCGGTGCCGCTGCCCGTGAGCACATGACGCAATACGGCTCCACCGCAGAGCATTTCGCCAAGATCGGCTACAAGAACCACAAGCACTCGGTCAACAACCCGTACGCGCAGTTCCAGGAGGCGTACACACTCGACGACATCCTGGCGTCGCGGATGATCTACGACCCGCTGACCAAGCTGCAGTGCTCGCCCACCTCCGACGGTTCGGGCGCGGCCATCCTGGCGTCAGAGGAGTTCGTCGACCGGCACGGTCTGGCATCTCGGGCGGTGGAGATCGTCGGGCAGGCGATGACCACCGACTTCGCCGACAGCTTCGACGGAACCTGCAAGGGCTTGATCGGCTACCACATGAACGTGGCTGCGGCCCAACGCGTTTACGACCAATCCGGGCTGGGCCCGCAGGACTTCCAGGTGATCGAGCTGCACGACTGCTTCTCGGCCAACGAACTCCTGCTGTACGAGGCGCTGGGTTTGTGCGCTGAAGGAGAGGCGCCCAAGCTCATCGACAACAACGACACCACCTACGGCGGCCGCTGGGTGGTGAACCCGTCGGGCGGCCTGATTTCCAAGGGACACCCGCTGGGTGCCACCGGGCTGGCGCAGTGCGCCGAGCTTACCTGGCAGCTCCGCGGCGACGCCGACAAGCGGCAGGTCGACAACGTCACTGCCGCACTGCAGCACAACATCGGGCTCGGCGGCGCGGCCGTCGTCACCGCCTACCAGCGCGCCGAAAGGAGCTAGGCATGGGGGTGCTCAACGAGGTCGGCACCATCGAGACCGACGGCCTGTGGCTGATCGACGACATCGCGGCCCGGCCGCCGAGCTGACAGGGAGAAAGTGATGATTGAGTGGTCCGAAAGCGACCTGCTGATCCGTGACGCTGTGCGTGGGTTCATCGACAAGGAAGTGCGGCCGAACGTCGACGCGCTGGAGAGCGGCGCGATGCCGCCCTATCCGATCATCCGAAAGCTGTTCAGCCAGTTCGGACTCGACGTGATGGCCGCCGAGGCGGTCAAGAGCATGCTGGACCGAGAGCGGTCGCGCCGCGACGAGAACTCGGCGAAGGGAGCCGGTGTCGGCGGAATGGCCGAGCAGGCGTCGATGGCCGCGGTCATGATCTCCGAACTCGCCGGCGTCAGCCTCGGCACCGTGGCCGCACTCGGTGTCAGCCTCGGCCTCGGCGCGGCGACGATCATGTCCCGCGGCACCCTGGCGCAGAAGGAACGCTGGCTGCCGCCGCTGGTGACGATGGAAAAGGTTGCGGCATGGGCGATCACGGAGCCCGACTCCGGCTCCGACGCGTTCGGCGGAATGAAGACCTACGTCAGGCGCGACGGCGACGACTACATCCTCAACGGCCAGAAGACGTTCATCACCAACGGACCGTACGCCGACACGGTGATCGTCTACGCCAAGCTCGACCAGCCGTCAGCGGACAAGCGCGCCCGACCGGTGCTGTGCTTCGTGCTGGACTCCGGGATGCCGGGGTTCACGCAGGGCAAGCCGTTCAAGAAAATGGGCATGCACGCTTCGCCCACCGGCGAGCTGTTCTTCGACAACGTGCGCCTCGAGCCGGACCGGCTGCTGGGCGAAGCACGCGCCGACGGCCGCGACAGCGCCCGGGCCAGCTTCGCCGGCGAGCGCATGGGGGTGGCCATCCTGTCGCTGGGCATCATCAACGAGTGCCACCGGCTGTGTCTCGACTACGCGAAGAACCGCACGCTGTGGGAGCAGAGCATCGGCAACTTCCAGCTGATCCAGCTCAAGCTGGCGAAGATGGAGATTGCGCGTATCAACGTGCAGAACATGGTGTTCTCGATGCTGGAGGGCATCCGCACCGGCAAGCTGCCCACGCTCTCGGAGGCGTCGGCAATGAAGCTCTACAGCTCCGAAGCGGCCACCGAGGTCGCCATGGAGGCGGTGCAGCTGTTCGGCGGCAACGGGTACATGACGGAGTACCGGGTCGAGCAGCTGGCGCGCGACGCGAAATCGCTGATGATCTATGCGGGCAGCAACGAGATCCAGGTGACTCACATCGCGAAGGACTTACTCCGGCGTTAAAGAAGGTGCCGGCACGTTTGATTACGGCGAGTTTCGGGCAGCCACTTCGGCATGAACCTGGCTGACCTGACTGCGCTCGTCGAGAAGCCGATTGCCGCGGTGTCCAGCCTGCTCAACACGCCCAACTCCGCCGGACGGTACCGGCCGTTTTACCTGCAGAACGTGGTCGACGCGCTGACGGGCCACACACTGGAGGACGCCGTCCGCGACAAGATCGTCTTGATCACCGGGGGATCGTCGGGCATCGGCGAGGCCACCGCGAAGAAGATCGCCGCAGCCGGCGGCGAGATGGTGCTCGTCGCCCGCACCCGCGAGAAGCTCGAAAGCGTCGCCGACGACATCAGGGACGCCGGCGGCACCGCGCACGTCTATCCGTGCGACCTGACCGACACGGACGCGATCGCCATCATGGCCGACAAGGTCCTCGCCGACCTCGGACGCGTCGACATCCTCATCAACAACGCAGGACGCTCGATCCGGCGTTCGCTGGAGTTGTCCTACGACCGCATTCACGACTATCAGCGCACCATGCAGCTGAACTACCTGGGCGCGGTGCAGCTCATCCTGAAGTTCGTGCCGGGAATGCGCGAACGCGGGTTCGGTCAGATCATCAACATGTCCTCGGCGGGCGTGCAGACCCGAGCGCCACGCTTCGGCGCATACATCGCCAGCAAGGCCGCGCTGGACACGCTGTGCGACTCGCTGCAGGCCGAAACCGTCGGCGACGGAGTCAGATTCACCACCGTGTACATGGCGCTGGTGAAGACGCCGATGATCGGCCCCACCAAGGTCTACGACAGATTCCCGACGCTGACCCCCGACCAGGCTGCGGGTGTGCTGGCCGACGCCATCGTGCACCGGCCGCGCCGGATGGGCCCGCCATTCGGCCAGTTCGCGTCGTTGGCCGACTCCGTCAACCCAATGCTGATGGACTTCGTGCGCAACCGTGCGTTCACGATGTTCGACGACTCGGCGGCGGCGCAAGGTGACGAAAAGTCCGACGAGCCCCCGCGGTTCGACAAACGCAGCGAGGCCTTCGTCCGGGCTACTCGCGGAATCCACTGGTAGGTAACCAAGATGAGTCTTCCCAAGCCCAGCGCTGACACCAACGTCGTCATCACCGGCGCATCGTCGGGGATCGGCACCGAGATCGCGCGCGGTCTGGCCGCTCTCGGCTATCCGCTGGTCCTGGTAGCCCGGCGCGAGGAGCGGCTCGTCGAGCTGGCCGGCGAGTTGCGCGACACGCACGGTGTCAGAGTCGACGCGCTGCCGCTCGACCTCGCCGACGACGCGGCGCGCGGCGAGCTGGTGGATCGCGTCAGCCGTGACCCGGTCGCGGGGCTGTGCAACAGCGCCGGTTTCGGCACCAGCGGGCCGTTCTACACGCTGCCGATCGAGCGGGAACGCGAAGAGGTGGTGCTCAATGCGCTTGCGCTGATGGAACTCACGCATGCGGCGTTGCCCGGCATGGTGGAGCGGGGGGCCGGGGCGGTGCTGAACATCGCATCGGTTGCTGCTTTTCAACCGCTACCCGGCATGGCGGTGTACTCCGGGACAAAGGCGTTCGTCCAGACGTTCTCGGAAGCGGTGCACGAGGAACTGCACGGCACCGGGGTGTCGTGCACCGTGCTGTGTCCGGGGCCGGTGCCCACCGAGTGGGCCGAGATAGCCGACGCACAGCAGTGGAGCGTCGGCATAGCGCAAGTGCCGCCGGCCGACGTCGCCGAGGCGGCGATCGAAGGCATGCTCGAAGGCAAGCGCAGCGTGGTGCCGGGACTGGTGCCCAAGATCGTCGGCCTGGGCGGCAGGTTCGCCCCGCGCAGCGTGTTGCTGCCGGCGCTGCGGCTGGGCCAGGGCCTGCGGCGCTAGATTGCGTTGCGAGATCAGACTTATCGCAAGCTTTTTGCTTATTTGTGTGCATTGGGCCTGATCTCGACGCTAGCGTCCGGGCATGGCGATCAGCGATTCCAAACAAGTAGTCATCGAGGCGACCAAGGACGAGGTGCTCGACGTGATCGTCGACGTCGAGTCCGCCCCGGAGTGGTCATCTGCCCAGCAGAAGGTCGAGATCGTCGACACCACCGACGACGGCCGCCCGCACCAGGTCAAGATGAAGATCAAGTCGGCCGGGATCACCGACGACTGCGTCGTCGAATACACGTGGACCGACGACGTCGTGAGCTGGTCGCTGGTCAGCTCGAAACAGCAGAAGCGCCAAGACGCCAGCTACACGGTCACCGCGGAGGGGGACAAGACCCGGGTGAAGTTCGACTTGACCGTCGAGCCGGCGATCCCTATTCCCGGCTTCGTGATGAAGAGGGCGATCAAGGGCGCGATGAACGACGCGACGGACGGGTTGCGCAAGCGCGTCCTCTCCCTGAAAAAGGGCGGCCGCTAGTCTCACTGCGTGACCAACAGCGGACCCCTGGCCGGGGTGAGAGTAATCGAACTCGGTGGCATCGGACCCGGACCGCACGCGGCGATGGTGCTGGCGGATCTGGGCGCCGACGTGGTGCGGGTGCGACGGCCCGGCAGTACGGCGATGCCGCGCGAGGACCGCGACCTGATGCACCGCGGCAAGCGGATCGTCGACCTCGACGTGAAGGGCGAGCCGCAGAAGCTGCTCGACCTCGCCGCGAAAGCCGACGTGCTGCTCGACCCGTTCCGGCCGGGCACCTGCGAGCGTTTGGGCATCGGACCCGAGGACTGCGCGGCCGTCAACCCGCGGCTGATCTTCGCGCGGATGACCGGGTGGGGACAGGACGGGCCGCTGGCGCTGACCGCCGGACATGACATCAACTACCTGTCGCAGACCGGCACGCTGGGCTCGATGGGATACCGCGACCGCCCGCCGCTGCCGCCGATGAACCTGGTCGCCGACTTCGGCGGTGGTTCGATGCTGTTGCTGCTCGGTATCGTCGCCGCGCTGTACGAGCGCGAGAAATCCGGCAAGGGCCAGGTGATCGACGCGGCGATGGTCGACGGCGTCAGCATCCTGGCGCAGATGCAGTGGACGATGAAGGCCGTCGGCACCCTGTCCGACGAGCGCGAGGCCAGCCTGCTGGACGGCGGCGCCCCGTTCTACCGCACCTACGAAACCTCGGACGGCAAGTACATGGCCGTCGGCGCCATCGAGCCGCAGTTCTACGCACAGCTTCTCGACGGGCTCGGGTTGTCCGGCGACGACCTGCCGCACCAGCTCGACCCGAACGGGTTCGCCCAGATGCGCAAGCTGTTCACCGAGAGATTCGCGGGCAAGACCCGCGACGAGTGGACCGGGATCTTCGTTGGCACCGACGCCTGTGTCACGCCGGTGCTGACGTGGAGCGAGGCGGCGGAGAGCCAACATCTTCGGGCCCGCTCGACGATCGTGCACCGCAACGGGTTTGACCAGGCAGCTCCGGCGCCGCGGTTCTCGCGAACGCCGGCCGGGGAGTTCGGTCCGCCGCCCGCCTCGACCACGCCGCTCGACGAGATCGGCTGGTAGTCAGTTAGCTGGGACCGCCCGATGGCGGTTGAGTAATCGCTTGGAAGGACTACCCTCGATCGCGTGGCAGTGCGCGCGTCACGAGAAGTGGTGATCGAGGCTCCTCCGGAGGCGATCCTGGATGCGCTTGCGGACATCGAGTCGGCGCCGTCGTGGTCTCCGCTGCACAAGCGCGTCGAGGTGCTCGACACCTACGAGGACGGCCGGCCGCACCGCGTGAAAGTGCACTACAAGCTGATGGGCATCACGGACAAGGAAGTCCTCGAATATCACTGGGGCCGCGACTGGATGATCTGGGATGCGGGGGAGACGTTCAACCAGCACGCCCAGCACGTCGAGTACAACCTGACGCCCGAAGGCGGCAAGACGCGGGTGCGCTTCGACATCACCATGGAGCTGCGGACCCCGATCCCGGAGTTCTTGATTAGGCGGGCCACGGAACATGTGCTCGACATCGCGACCGAGGGCCTGCGTCGGTGGGTGCTCGCCGCCGATCGCGCCGTTCGCGTGAATCCCGATGGAACCTGACTACGTCTGCAGCGCGGCGGATTCGCGGACGGCGTCGACGCGACGCTGCCTCTCGACGGTGGCGAGGTAGAACGCCCACGGGAACGCCGAACTGGTGAACAAGATCAAGAGCAAGTACATCCACGCGTGCCGAATCCCGCGTCGCCGGCCGTCGACGATCACGAACAGCGGCAACAGGATCAGGCTCATGATCGTGTAATCCTGGCTCGCGCTGGCGGCCGCGGGGCTGTCGTAGCCCAGCAGAATGAATTCCTTCCAGCTGCCGTGGTCTCCCCAGATTGCGTTGTGCGTGCCTTGCGAGTACTCGCTGACGTATTGGTGGTTGAAGTAGTAGCCGATCACGGTCGCCGCGACACCCGCGAGGTAGAAGACGGCTTCCAGGGCGGAGACCTTCGGCGTCGCCGGGCGCCGGAAGATCCGGGGGTTCGACGCCACGATCGCGACGATGACCGCGATGCCGAGGACGAGGTGAATGATGAGCGACAGCATGGTGCCGCAGTCTGGTCCGCCGCTCCAGTTGTGTCAATAGTGACATAACTTTCTGCGGTACGGTACCGGCATGGTCCGGCCGGCGCAGACGGTGCGCAGCGAGCGCACACGTGAAGCGCTGCGCCGCGCCGCGTTGCTTCGCTTCCTCGACCAGGGTGTTCAGGGCACGTCGGCCGAGCAGATCGCCGCGGACGCAGGAGTGTCGCTGCGGACCTTCTACCGGCACTTCGCGTCCAAGCACGATCTGCTGTTCGCGGACTACGACGCCGGCTTGCACTGGTTCCGCTCTGCGCTGGCCTCGCGGCCATCCGGCGAACCGATCCTCGAGTCGGTCAAGGCGGCGATCTTCGCTTTTCCCTACGACGTTGAGGTGGTGACCCAGATCGCGTCGCTGCGGGCCGCCGAACTCGAGCCCGACCGGATCATCCGGCACATCCGTCATGTCGAGGCGGATTTTGCGGAGGCGATCGCCGAGCATCTGCGACGGCACCGAAGCGACGATCCCCTCCGGACGGCGGTCACGGCACGCTGCGTGGCGGCCGCCACCTTTTCAGCGATGGAGTTGTGGATGACGTCGGAGGAGAGGTCGCTCGCGGAGCTGGCGAGCATGTGCCAGACGGCGCTGGGCTGGCTCGAGGGCGAACTGTTTTGTCACTATTGACAAAACTTTGCGGCGGTGACAGCGTCCTCCGCATGACGGACTACGACGCAATCGTCATCGGTGCCGGGCACAACGGTCTGACCGCCGCGGTGCTGCTGCAACGCGCAGGACTTCGGACGCTGTGCCTCGAGTCCAAGCTCTACGCGGGCGGAATGGCGTCCACCGTGGAACTGTTCGACGGCTACCAGTTCGAGATCGCCGGCTCGCTGCAGCTGACGACATCGGCGGTCGTGAGCCGCGAACTCGGGCTAGACGTGTTGCCCACGATCGACCTCGACGTGATGTCGGTGTCGTTGCGCGGCGCTGCGGACGCGAGGAGCAATACAGCTCAGGGCGACCATCCGCTGGTCTACTACACCGATCCGCTGAAGCTGATGACGCACCTCAGCGAGGTGCACGGCGCCGAGGCGGTCAACGGCATGGCCGGGTTGATGGCCTGGAGCCAGGCACCGGCCCGTGCGCTCGGCCGATTCGACGCCGGCCGGCCGCCGAAGACGCTTGACGAAATGTATGCGTGCGCCACCAACGAGTTCGAACGAGCTGCGATCACCGACATGCTGTTCGGCTCGGTCAGCGACGTGCTGGACAGATACCTGCCCGACAAGCAGAAGCACGGGGCGCTGCGCGGGATGCTCGCGTTCCTCGCCGTCAACACCACCTACCGCGGGCCTGAAACGCCCGGTACCGCAGCCGCTTTCGCGTTCGGACTGGCCGTGCCCAACCAGGATGCAGTGCTGACCAAGAAACTCCGCGGCGGCATCGGTGCACTGACCCGGCATCTGCTCGCGCTGTTCACGGCCGACGAGGGAGAGCTGCGTCTGCGCACGCCGGCGGCCGAGATCCTCGTCCGCGACGGCCGCGTCGCCGGGGTTCGGACCGAAGACGGCGCCACGATCAGCGCGCCACTCGTGGTGTCCAGCGTGGCGCCGGATCACACTGTGCTGCGGCTCGTCGACGGCGCCGAGGTGCGGCCGGAGGTAAGGGAGCGCTTCTCCCGCACCGACCACCGCGGCAGCTACCTGCAGATGCACTTCGCGCTGGACGGCATCCCCGAATTCGCGCCACCGTACGAGATGCTGAACGATCCCGCGATGCAGGCGAACATCGGGCTGTTCTCCACCCCCGAAGAGTTGCAGCAGCAGTGGGAGCACTGCCGCCACGGTATCGTCCCGGCCGATCCTGCTGTCGCACTGCAGATCCCCTCCGTGCACGACCCCGCGCTCGCGCCGACCGGTAAGCACGCCGCCTCGGCGTTCTCGCTGTGGTTCCCGATCGAAGGCGAGAATTACGACTACGGCCGGCTGAAAACCGAGATGGGCCAGCGGGTTATCGACAAGCTGACCCGCATCGCCCCCAACTTCGAGCGGCTGATCACCCGGCACACGACGTTCACCCCGCGGCACATGGGCACGATGTTCGGCGCCCCGGGTGGCGACTACTGCTACGGCCTGCTTCATCCCGATCAGATCGGCTTCAACCGCCCGGGTCCTGCGGGTTTCCGCGACCAGCCGATCGGCATCGACGGACTGTACCTGGGC
>JBAPQQ010000123.1:0-1749 GCA_049280695.1 Mycobacterium sp. | reverse complement strand
GGCGCTCGCCCGCACTCTCTTCCCGTGAGCAGACGCGGAATCGCATTACCGAGGCCTACTTTGTGCGATTTGGTGTCTGCTCACGGAGGACTTGCGGAGGACTTGCGGAGGACTTGCGGAGGACTTGCGGAGGACTTGCGCAGGACTTGCGGCAAAACGCCCGTGTGGTAGCCGCGATTTATCCCGATCTGGTGACACCATGGACACCATGAGGCAAAGGATTCTTGTGGTCGACGACGATCCATCGCTCGCCGAGATGCTGACCATCGTGCTCCGAGGCGAGGGTTTCGACACCGCGGTGGTCGGCGACGGCTCGCAGGCGCTGACCGCGGTGCGCGACCTGCGTCCCGATCTGGTGCTGCTGGACTTGATGCTGCCCGGCATGAACGGCATCGACGTGTGCCGCGTGCTGCGCGCCGACTCCGGTGTGCCGATCGTGATGCTGACCGCCAAGACCGACACCGTGGACGTGGTCCTCGGGCTGGAGTCCGGCGCCGACGACTACGTGATGAAGCCGTTCAAGCCAAAGGAGCTGGTTGCGCGAGTGCGCGCGCGGCTGCGGCGCAACGAGGACGAGCCCGCCGAGATGCTCTCGATCCACGACGTCGACATCGACGTGCCCGCCCACAAGGTGACGCGTCAGGGCGAGCAGATCTCGCTCACGCCACTGGAGTTCGACCTGCTGGTGGCGTTGGCGCGCAAACCGCGGCAGGTGTTTACTCGTGATGTGCTGCTCGAACAGGTGTGGGGGTACCGCCATCCGGCCGACACCCGTTTGGTGAACGTGCACGTCCAGCGGCTCCGGGCCAAGGTCGAGAAGGATCCCGAGAACCCGCAAGTTGTGCTGACTGTTCGAGGAGTGGGATACAAGGCCGGACCTCCGTGAGATTTCACCGCTCGGCGGTGGCCGTGAGATTTCACCGCTCGGCGGTGCCCGTGACCTTCGCCGCCCGGCGGCGGCCATGATCTGGGGCTCGCGGCGACGCATCCAGAGTCGCTGGTGGGGGCGGTCCGGCCCCGTTTTCCGCGGGCTGAATGCGCTGAGTCGAGCCATCGGTCTCGCGTGGCGTCGCTCGCTTCAGCTGCGGGTGGTCACCCTGACGTTGGGGCTGTCTCTGCTGGTGATTCTGGCTCTCGGCTTCGTACTGACCAGCCAGATCACCGACCGCGTGCTCGACGCCAAGGTGCGCGCCGCAACAGAGGAGATCGAACGGGCCCGCAGCACCGTCAGCGGCATCGTCGGCGGCGAGGAGAGCCGCTCACTGGACAGCAGCCTGCAACTGGCGCGCAACACGCTCACCGATCGCAAGGCCGACGGCGGCATCGGCAGCGGCCTGGTGGGCGGCGCGTTCGACGCCGTACTCGTCGTGCCCGGTGACGGCCCCCGCGCGGCGACCTCCGCCGGCCCGGTGACGCAGGTTCCCGAATCGCTGCGCGACTTCGTCAAGGCCGGACAGGTCAGCTACCAGTACGCCACCGTGCACACCGACGGATTCCAGGGCCCGGCCCTGATCATCGGCAGCCCGACCACCGGGCCGGTGTCCAACCTCGAGCTCTACCTGATTTACCCACTCTCGAGCGAAGAGAGCACGATCGCCCTGGTCCGCGGCACCATGCTGACCGGCGGTTCGGTGCTGCTGGTGCTTCTCGCCGCGATCGCGGTGGTCGTCTCGCGGCAGGGGGTGCAACCCGTCCGGTCGGCATCGCGGATCGCCGAGCGGTTCGCCGAGGGACATCTCACCGAACGCA